>JAAFGU010000141.1 GCA_010365205.1 Aromatoleum sp.
CGGCGTGCGTCGGGCAACCGGCGATGTGCGCGCGCGTAGCGTCTGCCTCGTCCGCGGGCAGCGCGTCGAGTGCATAGGCGCCGATCAGTTCGCCGGCCTCGTTGCAGTTCACTCCAACACCTTCAGCCTCAGATAGTCGCGCATCTTCTCGAGCCCGATCCGCAGCCTGCTCTTCACTGTCCCCAGCGGCACGCCCATGCGTTCCGCGATCTCCACGTGCGTCATCCCCTCGAAATACGCCATCTCGACCGTCCGCCGCTGATCAGCCGGGATGCGCATCACCGCCGCTCGCACCGCTTCCGCATCAGACGCCCCCTCGGCCAGTTCCTCCGGACGTCCGCGCGTCGCGATGAACTCCTCCGGCCCTTCCGGCAGCGCCCGCTCGCTCCGTCCGGCCCGCCGCCGCACCGCGTCGACGGCCTTGTGGTGGACGATCGTCAGCAGCCACGACCGGACCTGCCCGCGGCCCGGATCGAACCGCGCCGCCTGCCGCCAGACCGAAAGAAACGCGTCCTGCACGACGTCCTCGGCCAGCGTCACATCGTTTGTGATGCGGAACGCAAGGCCGTAGGCGATGCCGCTGTACCGGTCATACAGCCCGGCGACCGCATCCTGGTCGCCCTGCTGAATCGCCCGGAGCAAGACAGAATCTTCCGCTCCACTGGTAATTCGCGCGCCATTTTCGTCCAGATCAGTCTCCCGCGGTCAATCTTGCGTCGCCGTAACAACTGATTGTACGAGGTGGCCAAGGTGTAGGGATGCGGCGCGAGCACTGATGCGGTGGCAAGCAATCGCGACGAACAGCGGGCAACTGCTGCCGTCATGCGGTCAAGGAGCCGAGCATCGACCGGCGGCGAGCGTCAATCCGAGCACCAGCGCGGAACGCACGCTCACGCGGCCGCTGGAGCACGATCAGCGGCAGCGATCGCGATCAGGGTCTCGGCGGGCACACGGACGCGGTGGTCGCGCGCGACCCGTGTCGATCGCCGGGGCGTCCGCCGCTGCGGACAGCGCTGCCAATTCGTCGACCAATGCGGCTTCGGTCTCGGCGGCTCGCTCGTCTTTTGCCAGCCCGTACCAGCCCCACGGGAGCAACTCGATGCTCTGCAGCGCGGCGAGGTCTTGAAACACGTCGCCGAACACCTCGACGAGGCCCCACATTTCGGTGCCGGCGACGCCGAAGGTCATCGGATCAGCGGCGCCGCTCCGGCACATGCGCCACGCGTCGCCGGCGACGAGAAACTGATCGCGCGGCACGTCGAGCGTGTCGAACGGCGGCCGGAAGAATGCTATTTGGTGGCGATCCATCTGCGCGTCGACGAGCACCCATCGGTCCTCGTTGGCGTTCCAGTACTCGCCCACCCAATGATCGGTGTGCTTGCCCGGCTCGAAGTAGCCGGCGAACCCGCAGCGGGCGCGAGCGGGAACGCCCTTGTGCCGCATGAACGCGACGAACATCGTCGCGAAGTGGCGGCAGACGCCGGCAACGCGCTTGCTCGGCGGCCGCGCTTCGTTGACCGCGCGGCCGTCCAGTTGGGTCGCGCACGTAAGCATCGCGACCGTGCTGTGCAACTGCTTCTCGCCCGCGCGCTCGGGTGGCAGGGTGACCTGATAGGCCTGCGCCATCGCCTCATGGATCAGCAGGCCCTGAACGGCGCGCGAGATCGACGCGACGTCGCCGGGGAGCGCATCGACCTGCGCTTCAAAGCCCTCGACGCCGGTAAAGATGCCCGGCGCGCTGTAGTAGGCGAGCAGTTCATCGTGTGTCATGCGGCGAGTGTTGAGCATTGGTCGAGCCGGTGTCAATGGGCTCATGACAGGGGATGGCGGGAGTGATCCTGACGGACCGCCCGGCGACCGACGTCCGCGACCGGCGACTACGCGATCAGGCGCCAACGAACGACCACCGAGTGGCAAGATAGCGTTTGGATGGCGTCGACGAAGCGTAGGCCGCGCGTAGAGCACTCATACCCGGCGACGGGTGATAATCGGGGCATGATGCGAACCACTCATCGAATGGGTGCGATGGCCGCCGTCGTCGCGCTCTGCGTCGTCGTTGCCGCGGCGTGCGGCCCATCCTCGCCATTGGCGACACCCGCCGCGACATCGGCGACGCCGTCACCAACGCAACCCGCGGCGACGGCCAAGGCGAAGGCGATCGACCGAAGGCGGCTTCCGGTACGTCTGGAAATCCCGGGTGCGCACGACCCACAGGCGACGCCTGCCATAGCTCCCGCGAACATAAACTTCGGCGAATACCTTCACGTGGTCGATCTCGCCACCGGCACCGCCCGGCTCCTGCGCGACTCGCAGCCGGTGCACAAGCGGCCAGATTACCAACGGCTCGAACTGTCCCCCGACCACGGCTACCTTGCCTATGTCGCTTACGATCACTACGTCGTCATCATCGAGATTGCGACCGGAGCGGAGCGCGCGTTTCCGCTGCCGCCGTCGCCCCCGGCAAAATACCGGTGCACCCTCGAAAACAAGAGAGTCGCATGGGCGCCGGACTCGACGCGCCTCGCGATCGAAGTCGGGACGGACATGCTGATGCTGGACGCCGCATCAGGGGCAACGCGGCAGATGTTCAGGGCCGATCCGTCGTACGGTGAGGTGTGCGGACTCTCGTGGTCGCCGAACGGTGACTGGATCGTCTTTGACGATGGCAAGGGCCTCGCGCGCATCCGGCCCGACGGGTCAGGGCAACTCTCAGTCTTGAAGTACGGCGGTCTTTCGAACCTCGCCTGGTCTCCGGACTCAACCACGTTCGTCTTTCTGGCCGCGACGCCCGCGGACTATGTCCACGCCGCCCCGTTCGTCTCAACGATCGACCTGCAACCCCGCGCGCTTCCGTTTCGGGGCCGAGAGCTCGCCTGGTCCAACGACGGCGACCGGATTGTGTACCTACACTCCGTCCACGGCGCGGAGTTCAACTGGAAGGACTACATCGAAACGGTCGACGCTGGCGGAATCGATCAGGAGACGTTGCTCACATATCAAAGCCGCGAACGCGCGCTCGTCGACGCGCCGTTCTGGTCGCCCGACGACGCCTTCATCGCGTACCCGACACGCCAGCTTCGGCCAGACCACGAACACGCCGACATTGACATCATCAACACGATCTCAGGGGAGGCGCTGCCCGCCGTCGATGGCCCTGGATCATTCAGGAACGATAAAGGACTGGGCGGGGATTGCCGCGTCCTCCCGCTCGGATGGATCTCAACGACGAGCCTCGTCACGCTCACCGAGTGCAGCCAAACCGAGTGACAACCAGCACCGGCGACCGATGACCACTACAAACTACAAACGACCAACTACAAACTTCTACGCCACCAGCCGCCGCACCGTCTCAAACAGGATCTGGCAGCCCAGCTTGAGGTTCTCGACGGTGATCCGCTCGTTGTGGCCGTGGACGGTCATCGCTTCGTCTTGCTCGAGCAGGTACGGGATGAAGCCGTAGGACGTGATGCCGTGCTTGCGGAAGACGCGCGAGTCGGTGAATCCGGCGCTGACGCTCGGCAGGACGAGCGCCTCCTCGACGTGATCGTGTACAGCGTCCTCGATGATGCCGAACAGTTCGGTATCGATCGGCGACGACGGCGTACTCGACTTGAACACCGTCTCGATGCGCACCTTCGGGTCGCTGATGATGTCGCGAATCTGCTGCGTGAACGCCTCCGGATCCTGGCCCGGCAGCAAGCGGCAATCGAGCGTCGCCTCCGCGATGCCGGGGATGACGTTGTGCTTCATGCCGGCGCGCGCCGTTGTCGCGCTCACGGTGTTCGTCAGGATCGCGCGCGCCATCAGGTTCTCGCCCGCGAGCTTCTCCATCGAGGCCTGCGACGGTGCGTCGGCGAGGATGCGGTTGCGATGCAGGCGGTCGAAGTAGTTGCGCAACTCCGGCACCATCGTGACCGGACGCGACCATTCCTGCACCTTCGCCAGCGCTCGGACAAGCCGGTCGAGCGCGTTGTCGGGATGCGGCACCGAGCCGTGGCCCGGGCGACCCTCGGCGACCAGCTTCAGCCAGAGCGGACCCTTCTCGCTGATCGAGCAGTTGAACGCCGGCCGGCGCGTTCCAAACACTTCGGCCGAGCCCCAGCCACCCTCGTTGATCACGTATTCGGCGTCGAGCAGCTCCGGGTGATGGGATTCGATCCAGTCGATGCCCCAGACGCCGCCGGCTTCTTCGTCGGCCAGCGCCATGTAGACGATGTCGCGCGTGTGCTTGATGCGATGGCGCTTGATGATCAGCATCGCCATCAGCTCCATGATGCCCATCGACTTCATGTCGAGCGCGCCGCGCCCGTAGATCACGCCATCGACGACGGCGCCGGAGAACGGCTCGAAGTCCCAGTACTGCCGCTCGACCGGCACGACGTCCGTGTGGCTGAGCAGGATCAGCGGCTGCTTCGTGCCGTCGCCGGCCATCGTCGCCGTCATGTTCATCCGCTCGGCGCCGTACTCGCGGTCGTCGGACGCGTCGTAGAACGTGATGTCGTCGATGCCCTCGGCGCGCAACAGTCCCGCCAGCCACTCGCAGGCAGCGGTCTCTCGCCCCGGTGGGTTCGACGTGTCGATGCGGATGAAGTCCGAGAGCAGGCGCGTCGCCTCCTCAGCGATCGCGTCCCAATCGATCGACGGCGCGTCCGCAGCCATGTCGTTGCTCCTTCGGTGCGAGACCAGCGTGCCGCCATTGTAGGCGGCGCACTACGCGCGCGAAATGCGGACCGCCGGGCGATCGCCGAGGCGATCGCTCTCTCGACGAATGCATCGGGGGTTGGCGAAAACCGAGACCCCATGAACGCCGCTTCTCGGCACCGGTCGCTCGGGGACTCGGAGCGTTCGCGAGCGACACCCGGCCGTAGGCGTTCCCCCGTCCGCCGTCGTACGCTCCTCCGATGCAGCATCCTTCGCCCGTCCGTCCGATCCCGCCTCAGCGTGCCTTCCGCCCGCGCAATCAAAGCGCAATCAAAGAACAATCAAATTCAATCAATCTCAATCAAACAAATCCGCCGAAAACGTCGCTGCCAGACTCGAGCGTTCGCCCCCACGCCGCGGATTCCCCGAAAATCAGAAAAATCGAGACTCAATCAAACGCGGCTTCTCGGCCGACGGATCAAGAAGGCCATCGAGCGGTTCGCGAGCGCGATCGAGCGCCGATGCGCAGAATGGCGCCCCGCTGGCCGGATCGTTACAACGTACGGGTGTCAAGGCTCACGCATCTTCCGTATAAGTACCTGGTCGCGATCGTGTTCATCTTCGGCCTCTTCATGGACCTGATGGACACGACCGTCGTCAACGTGGCGATCCCGACGCTCAGCCGCGAGTTCCATGCCAGCACGTCTGCGGTCGAGTGGACGGTGACGGGCTATCTGCTCAGCCTGGCCGTCTTCATCCCGGCGGCGGGCTTCTTCTCGGATCGCTTCGGCACGAAGCGCATCTTCCTGATCGCGATGGCGATCTTCGTCGCCGGGTCGGCGGCATGCGGGCTCGCGCAATCGATCCCGCAGTTGGTCGCCTTCCGGTTCGTGCAGGGCATCGGCGGCGGCATGATGACGCCCGTCGGCACCGCCATGCTCTCGCGCGAGTTTCCCGGCGCAGAACGCGCGAAGGCGTCGGCGATCATCGCCGTGCCGGTCGTGCTGGCGCCGACGCTCGGCCCGGTGATCGGCGGCTACCTCACGGAATACGTCAGCTGGCGCTGGATCTTCTACATCAACCTGCCCGTCGGCGTCGCCGGCATCCTTTTCGGGTTGAGCGTGCTCGAGGAGCACAAGGAGGCCTACGCGCAGAACCGGATCGATGTGCTGGGCCTGGTCACGGGCAGCGCCGGCGCGGCGGCGACGCTGTACGCGATCTCGCAGGCGGGTGCCGAAGGGTGGGGCAGCACGTCAGTCGTCGGCTTCGGGCTCGCGGGGGTCGCGCTGCTCGCCGCATTCACGCTGATCGAGCTGCGGGTACGCTATCCCGTGCTCGACCTGCGGCTCCTGAAGCGCTGGTTCTTCGCATCGAGCAACCTGATGATGATGCCTGCGTTCGGCGCGTTCGGCGGATTCATCCTCGTGCTCACGCTCTTCCTGCAGGAGCTGCGCGGGTACTCGCCACTGCAGGCGGGCCTGATCCAGGGCCCGAGCGCGATCGGCACCGCTATCTCGCTGCCGTTGGCGAGCCGCATCTACGCGAGCGTCGGGCCGCGGCGCATGTTGCTCGGAGGGTTCGCGCTCGCCGCGCTCTCGCTGCTGCCATTCCTGGCGATCGATGCCGATACGCCGGTGTGGATCATCGTTGTGCTGCTCGTGATGCGCGGCCTGCCGTTCGCCTTCGCCGTCGTTGCCGCGCAGACGCTGATGTTCGGGCCGATCGAGAGCGAGAAGCAGGGGCCGGCGTCATCGATCTACAGCACGCTGCGGCAGATCGCCGCGTCGTTCGGCGTGGCGCTGATCATCACGATCCTGATCGACCGCACGAAGAGCCACGGTGGCGGCGCCGGCGTCACGACGGCCGCCGCCCAGCACGCCGCCGTGCTCGGCTACCACGACGCCTTCTTCGCTTGCTTTGCGCTGTTCTTGATCCCGCTCGCCGTCGCCTACTTCATCGACGACCGCAAGGCCGCCGAGGCGCTCAGCCGCCGCACCCCGCCACCGATCGAAGCCGCGGAGGTCGTCGCCGGCGGCGGGTGACGTTGGAGTTCACAGTGCACAGTTCGATCAAGCATGGCGACGATCCCTCGCTCAGGATGCAGGGACTGCGCAGGAGAAATCTTTTGCGTGCCGAGCAAAAGGCCTGTCATCCAGAGCGACAGCGAAGGATCTCGGCCGGCTAAGATCCTTCACTCCGTTCAGGATGACAAACTGCCGGTTCAGTAAGACGCGCCGACGCTCAATTCGCCAATGTCGCCCGTTCAACGCCGTTTCCCCTACCTTCGGTCTACAGCACGAGCCTGCGTACGAACCTGTACTGCAAACTGCAAACCGTGAACTCAGTCGTACTCACCGGCGAGATCGCGCTTGCCCTGATCGCTCGCGAGCGCGGCGTGGTTCAGGATGTTGCGCGACATCGACGACATCTCGCCCTTCGCGCGGGCGGCGTAGACGTCGCGTCGGGCGGCATGCGCGTCTTTCGACGACGGCTCCGCGAGCACGGCGAACTCGACGATGTGGCAGGCGAGGCGCAGGTTGCCTTCTGCCTGTAGCGCCGCGACACGTGCCAGCACGTTGTCGATGCCGCCGGCCATCGCGACCCACTCGCGCGCTTGCTCGGCGCGCGGCGCGGGCAACAGGTTGTCGGGCTCGCCGTCGTACCAGCCGCCGTAGAGGCGCCAGATGTTGCGCAGGATGAACTGCGGGTG
>JAAFGU010000142.1 GCA_010365205.1 Aromatoleum sp.
GTCGCAGAAGCTTGCCCGAGCGGGTCTTCGGAAGCACGCTGACAAAATGCACGGCGCCGGGCCGGCCGATTGCGCCCAGCTGGCGGTCGACGGTGTCCATCACTTCTCTGCGCACGCGCGCGGCGCCCTCGGGTGTCGCCACCGTGGCCGAATCCTTGACCACCGCGAACGCGACCGGGATCTGGCCCTTCAGCGGATCGGCGACCCCGACCACCGCCACTTCGGCGATCCCCGGGTGTGCCTGCACCGCCTCCTCGATTTCGCGCGTGCCGAGCCGATGACCCGCGACGTTGATCACGTCGTCGGTGCGGCCGAGCACGAAGTAGTAGCCATCCTTGTCCCGCGTCGCCCAGTCGAATGTCGAGTAGGCGAGCTTGTTGCCGAAATCGGAGAAATACGTCTTGACGAAGCGCGCGTCGTCGCCCCAGACGGTCGTCATGCAGCCGGGCGGCAGCGGCGGCATGATCGTCAGCACCGCCTTCTCGTCGGCGCCGGCTTCTTCGCCGGTGCCTTCGCGCAGCAGTCGCACGTCGTAGCCGTACACCGGGAATGACGGACTGCCGAACTTGCGCGGCGTCTCCTCGACGCCCAGCTGGGCCGAAAGGATCGGCCAGCCGCTTTCGGTCTGCCAATAGTTGTCGATGATCGCCACACCCAGAGAATCGGACGCCCAGCGCGCCGTCGGCTCGTCCAGAGGCTCGCCGGCGAGGAACAGGTATTTAAGCCCGGACAGGTCGTGCGCCTTCATGTACGCGGGATCCTGCTTCTTCAGCACCCGAATCGCCGTGGGCGAACTGAACATCGTCTTCACGTCATTCTCGGCGACGATCTTCCACCAGATCGCCGGATCGGGGCGGACCGGCAGTCCCTCGTACATGATCGTCGTCGAGCCGTTGATCAGCGGCGCGTAAATTATGTACGAGTGGCCGACGACCCAGCCGATGTCGCTCGTCGTGAACATCGTCTCGCCGGGGGCCACGCAGAAGATCCGGCGCATCGACGATGCCAGCGCCACGGCGTAGCCGCCGGTGTCGCGCTGGACGCCCTTCGGCTTGCCGGTCGTGCCTGACGTGTAGAGGATGTACGACGGCTCCGACGACTCCATCCATTCGCACGGGACCTGCGCCTGCATGTGCTGCATGCGCAGCGTCGCGTAGTCGAGATCGCGGCCTGCGACGACCGTCATCTGCGGATCGAGGCCGCGGTTGACGATGATGACCTTCCGCGGCGGGGTCGCGGAGAGCCGGATCGCCTCGTCGACCAGATGCTTGTAGGGAACCGGTTTGCCTCCGCGCATCCCGGCATCGGCGGTGACCAGCACCTTCGGCATCGCGTCGTCGATGCGGGTCGCGAGCGAGGCTGCCGCGAAGCCGCCGAACACCACCGAGTGGATCGCGCCGATCCGGGCGCACGCGAGCATCGCGAAGGCCGCCTCGGCGATCATCGGCATGTAGATCAACACGCGGTCGCCGCGGCCCACACCCTGCGCCTGCAGCGCGGCGGCGAAGCGATTGACCTCGGCGTGGAGTTCGCGAAACGTCAACTCGCGCGTCTCGCCGGTCTCGGTCGAGATGTAGACAAGCGCCTTCTGTTCGCCGCGCGCGGCGAGATGGCGATCGATCGCGTTGTGGCACAGATTCGTCCGGCCGCCGACGAACCATTTCGCGAACGGAGGCTTCGAGTAATCGAGGACCGACGAGAACGGCGTCTGCCAATCGACCAGCGCCGCTTCCTCGCGCCAGAACCCCTCGCGGTCCGCGAGCGAACGTCGGTGGGATTCCTTGTAGGTGGCCATGGTGTATGCGTCCCCTCCGTCAGGGATGTGAGTCCGGCGCGATACGAACGACGGTACGGCCGCGGACCATGCCCTTGAGGTAAGGGTCGAAATGCGTGGGCAGGTCGTCGAAGTCGATCGTGCGCACCTGATCGTGGACGCGATCGGGCCGCCACTCGACGGCCAGCTTGTTCCACACCTTCTGCCGCAGGTGCATCGGACAGTTGGCGCTGTCGACGCCGAGCAGGCCGACGCCGCGAAGGATGAACGGCGCCACCGTCGTGTCGAGCTTCATGCCGGCGGCGAGGCCGACTGCGCCGAGCACGCCGCCGACCTTCATCGTGGAGAGCAGCCATGCGAGCAGATCGCCGCCGAGGTTGTCGACCACGCCGGCCCATGTCGCCTTGTCGAGCGGCCGAATCCGGGTGAGGTCGATCGACTGCCGCAGCATCACTTCCTTCGCGCCGAGATCCTTCAGGTATTGCGTCTCCTCGGCCTTGCCGGTGATCGCGACGACGTGGAAACCGCTGCGGGCGAGGATCTCGATCGCGACCGATCCGACACCGCCGGTAGCGCCGGTGACCGCGACCGGGCCCTGCGCGGGCCGCAGCCCGTTGTGCTCCATCAGCATGATCGCCTGCGCGGCGGTGAATCCGGCGGTTCCCATCGTCATCGCGTCGAAGGCGGTCATGCTTTCCGGGCGGCGGACGACCCAGTCGCCGGGCACGCGCACGAACGCAGCGTAGCCGCCATCGTGGGCGACACCCAGGTCGTAGCCATGAACGATGACCTTGTCGCCGCGCTTCCAGCGCGAATTGGACGACGATTCGACGGTGCCGGCCATGTCGATGCCGGCGTTGGTCGGGTACTTGCGCATGATCTTGCCGGTCCCGTTGTGGGACAACGCGTCCTTGTAGTTGATCGTCGAGTACTTGGTGCGAACGACGACATCGCCGGGATCGAGCTCGTCCTCCGTCATCTCGACGAAGCGGCTGGACACGAGCTTGTTCTCCTCGAACGTCCGGTAGGCCTTGAATTTCTGCACGGGAGTCTCCTTGGGGATGCAGTCGCGAAGTGCGGCAATCTGGGCGGGATCGGCGCCGGCGCCGGGGTCGCGCCGGGGGTGGCACATCAGGCGGCGGCGATATGCGGCTCCGCCATGTAGTCGTGGGTTCGCATTTCGGCAAGGCGGCTGACGGTTCGGGGGAACTCCCGGCTGTTGGGCCCGGCCGTGTACAGCGCCTCGGGCGGCACCGCGGACGCGACGATCAGTTTCACCCGGTGATCGTACAGGATGTCGATAAGCCAGATGAAGCGGCGCGCGCGGTCGCCCATGTCGGACGTCATCCGGGGAACGCCGGACAGGAACAGGACCGAAAAACGGCGCGCGAGCTCGAGGTAGTCGCGTTGTGACCGAGGGCCATCGCAGAGCGCGGAAAAGTCGAACCAGACGGCGCTGCCGGCGCGCCTTTTCGCCGCAAGCGTCCTCGCCTCGATCGTGAGTTTCGAATCCTCGTCGGGCCCCGTCCGCATCGTCTCGAAGACGGCGGCGAGTGCCGCGTCGGCGTCCGCTCCGAGAGGCGTATGGTAGACCTCGACCTTCTCGAGCGCCCGCAACCGATAGTCGACGCCGGCATCGACCTCGACGACGTCGAGCCACTCCCTCAACAGCGCGATGGCGGGCAGAAAACGATCGCGCTGGATGCCGTCGGGCCAGAGCCCGTCCGGCGGGTAGTTCGACGTCATCACGAATACGACGCCGCGCGTCAGCAGCGCATCGAGCAGCCGGCCGAGGATCATCGCGTCGGCGATGTCGGAGACGTGGAATTCGTCGAAGCAGATGAGGCGCCACTTCCCGGCCAGTCGTTCGGCGACCGTCGCCAGAGGATCTTCTGCGTCCTTCAGCGTGGCGAGCGCCTTGTGTACGTCGCGCATGAACGCGTGGAAATGCACCCGTGTCCTGCGCCGGATGCCGACGGTCGCGAAGAAGCTGTCCATCAGGAAGCTCTTGCCGCGTCCGACGCCGCCCCACAAATAGACGCCTCGCGGCACCTCGGGCGGCGCGAACAGGCGCTTCAGCGTCGATTGCCGTGCGGCGCGAAAATCGGCGAGCTCGTCGGCGAGCGCCTGCAGGCGGTCCATCGCGGCGGCCTGCGCAGCGTCGAGCGTGGCGCCGCGACCGGCCAGGATCGGCTCGACATAGGCGATCAGCGCGCCGCATCGCGCCCAGACGTTGCCGGGGACGACGGCCGCGTTCATCCCGCCGTCTCCGCGGCGACACGCCCTCCGGCGCCCGCGTCGGTTGCCATTGCGATCATTCTTCTCCCCTGGCGGCCGCCGGAATAGCGAAACGCCGCCCGGCGCGATGCCCCGGCCGCGCCGCCCTTCCATCACAGCCGATCGCCGCGTGTCCGCCCCGTGCCTACAGATTGAGCGTTCGCCGGTCCACCGCCAGCGCCGCCTCCTTGATCGCCTCGGACAGCGACGGATGGGCGTGGCAGATTCGCGCGAGATCCTCGCTGGCCGCGCCGAACTCCATCGCCACGACCGCCTCGGCGATCAGCTCCGACGCGTAGGGACCGATGATGTGCACCCCGAGGATGCGATCGGTCTTCGCATCGGCCAGCATTTTCACGAAACCGGTGGTCTCGCCCATCGCCCGCGCGCGCCCATTGGCCGTGAACGGGAAGCTGCCGGCGCGATAGCTCGCGCCGTCGGCCTTCAGCTGCTGCTCGGTTTTGCCGACCCACGCGATTTCGGGCCAGGTGTAAATGACCCATGGGATGGTGTTGAAGTCAACGTGTCCGTGCTGCCCCGCGATGCGCTCGGCCACCGCGACGCCTTCCTCCTCCGCCTTGTGCGCCAGCATCGGGCCGCGCACGACATCGCCGACCGCCCAGACGTTCGGAAGATTGGTCCGGCATTGGTCGTCGACGACGACGAAGCCGCGTGGGTCGAGCTCCAGTCCCACCTTCTCGCCGTTCAAGCCCGCCGTGTGCGGCACCCTGCCGATCGATACGACCAACCGGTCGAAGCTCGCGCGCTGCGCGTTGCCGGACGCATCGTTCCACGCGACCGTCACGTCCTTGCGGCCCAGCTTCACGTCGCTGATTGTGACGCCGGTGTGAATCGCCAGGCCCTGCCTGGTGAAAACCTTCTGCGCTTCCTTGGCGACGGCATCGTCGACGGCACCGAGAAAGGCCGGCAGCGCCTCCAGCACAGTCAACTCGGATCCCAGCCGGCGCCACACGCTGCCCAATTCGAGTCCGATTACGCCGGCGCCGACCACGCCGAGGCGCCGCGGCACCTCGGCGATCGCCAGCGCCCCCTCGTTGTCGAGCACGCGCTGGTTGTCGATCTCAACACCGGGCAACGCGCGCGGCTTCGAGCCCGTCGCGACGACGACGTGCCGGGCGACGAGATTGGCCGCGCCCGGTCCCTCGACGTCGATCTGCCATCCCGCCTCTCCATCGCCACCGGCGAACTTGCCGAGGCCGTGGAAGAACGCGACCTTGTTTTTCTTGAACAGGTACAGGATGCCGTCGTTGTTCTGCGCGACGACCTTCTCCTTGCGCGCCAGCATCCGCCGTACGTCGATCGAGAGGCCCTTGACGTCGATGCCGTGATCGGCGAACGCGTGACCCGCGTGCTCGTAGTTTTCGGACGACTGCAGCAGCGCCTTCGACGGAATGCAGCCGACGTTGGTGCAGGTGCCGCCGGGCGCGGGCTTGCCGTCGGCGCGCGCCCAGTCGTCGATGCAGGCGACCCTGAAGCCCAGTTGCGCCGCGCGGATCGCGGCAATGTAACCGCCGGGGCCCGCTCCGATCACCACCACATCGTAACGTTCAGCCATGGGAGGCAAGAGTCATTTGGCGGGTTTTTAGAGGTCGAGCAACAGCCGCGCGGGATCCTCCAGCGCTTCCTTGATCGCGACCAGCGACAGCACTGCCTCGCGGCCGTCGATGATCCGGTGATCGTACGACTGCGCGAGATAATTGATCGGCCGCACGACGACCTGGCCATTCTCGACAACCGCCCGTTCCTTCGTCGCGTGGACGCCGAGGATCGCCGATTGCGGCGGGTTTATGATCGGCGTCGACAACATCGAGCCGAACACGCCCCCGTTGCTGATCGTGTAGGTGCCGCCGGTGAGCTCGTCGACGGTCAGCTTGCCTTCGGCGGCGCGCTTGCCGAAGTCGGCGATCTTCGCCTCGATCTCCGCGATCGACAGCAAGTCGGCGTCGCGGAGGATCGGCACGACGAGACCGCGCGGACTGCCCACGGCGATGCCGATGTCGAAATAGCCATGGTAGACGATGTCGTTGCCGTCGATCGACGCATTGACGGCCGGAAATTTTTTCAGCGCGTGCACCACCGCCTTCACAAAAAAGCCCATGAAGCCGAGCTTGACGCCGTGCTCCTTCTCGAAACGGTCCTTGTATTTGTTGCGCAGCTCGATCACCGGCTGCATGTTGACCTCGTTGAACGTGGTCAGGATCGCAGCCGCGGATTGCGACTGGACGAGGCGTTCGGCGACGCGCTGGCGCAGCCGCGACATCGGCACACGCTGTTCGGGTCGATTGCCCAGCGCCGCCGGCATCGGCGCCGCGGGCGGCGGCGCCTTTGCCACGGGGGCCGCGGG
>JAAFGU010000143.1 GCA_010365205.1 Aromatoleum sp.
TCGCGCGGCCACAATCCCGGGGGCTCGGCGATGATGCGGACCGTCGCCGGCGCCGTCGTGAAATCGTCGAGGACGACCCCGGCGGCGAGAAGCGCGAGCTGGCCGGGACCGGGCTCGCCCTCCACTTGCGCCCAATAGGTCTTCGGCAGCTTGTGCCGGGGGCTGGTGATACGCGCCTGCAATCCGCCGTCCGCAGTAAGGATGACCAGTCCCTCGCTGTCGGCGTCGAGCCGGCCGGCCGGATAGACGTCAGGCACGTCGACATATGCTGCGAGCATCGGGCGCCCGTGGGCGTCCGAGAACTGGCACAACACGCCATACGGCTTGTTGAGCAGCAGGACGCGGCCGGCATGCGCGATCCGGCTTGATCCAGACCAAGTCCGGCGCGGTCGTGCCGTGGCAGGATTCACCGGAATCGCGGATAATTAACGGTTTGCAACATCTGCATCGTCAGCAGCGCCAGCGTCGGTTGGCATCCTCCGCGGCGCCCCGCGCCGAAGCGGCGCCCGGCGCGTCGGCGGCGACCCCCAAGGAGAATCCATGCATCAGCACGTCAAGGTCCCGGTCGACGGGCAGAAGATCACCGTCAATAAGGACTTCAGCCTCAACGTCCCCGACAACCCGATCATCCCCTACATCGAGGGCGATGGCACGGGATTCGACATTACCCCGGTCATGATCAAGGTCGTCGATGCGGCCGTGGCGAAAGCCTACGGCGGCAAGCGCAAGATCCATTGGATGGAAATCTATGCCGGCGAGAAGGCGACAAAGGTTTACGGTCCCGACGTGTGGCTGCCCGAAGAGACTCTGGCGATCCTCAAGGATTACGTGGTGTCGATCAAGGGCCCGCTGACGACGCCGGTTGGCGGCGGCATCCGCTCGCTCAACGTCGCGATGCGCCAGCAACTCGATCTCTATGTGTGCCTGCGCCCGGTCCAGTATTTCACCGGTGTGCCGAGCCCGGTCAAGGCGCCGGAAAAGATCAACATGGTGATCTTCCGCGAGAACTCGGAAGACATCTACGCCGGCATCGAATGGGCGGCCGAATCGGACGGCGCCAAGAAACTCATCGACTTCCTTATCAAGGAAATGGGCGTCAAGAAGATCCGCTTCCCGGCGACCTCCGGCATCGGCATCAAGCCGGTATCGCGCGAAGGCACGGAACGGCTGATGCGCAAGGCGGTGCAGTACGCGATCGACAACGATCGCAAATCGGTGACGATCGTGCACAAAGGCAACATCATGAAGTTCACGGAAGGCGGGTTCCGCGACTGGAGCTACGCGCTCGCGCAAAAGGAATTCGGCGCGCAGCCGGTCGACGGTGGTCCGTGGTGCAAGTTCAAGAACCCGAAGACCGGCCGCGACATCGTCGTCAAGGATGCGATCGCCGACGCCTTCCTGCAGCAGATCCTGCTGCGCCCGGAAGAGTATGACGTCATCGCCACGCTGAACCTGAACGGCGATTACATCTCCGATGCGCTGGCCGCGCAGGTCGGCGGCATCGGCATCGCGCCCGGCGCGAACCTGTCGGACACCGTCGCGATGTTCGAGGCGACGCACGGCACCGCGCCGAAATACGCGGGCAAGGACTACGTCAACCCGGGCTCCGAGATTCTGTCGGCCGAGATGATGCTCGTGCACATGGGCTGGACGGAAGCCTCGGCGCTGATCGTCAAGAGCCTCGAAAAGGCGATCCTGGACAAGGTCGTCACCTATGACTTCGCGCGGTTGATGCCGGGCGCGGCGCAGGTCTCCTGCTCGGGCTTCGGCCAGGCGATGATCGAGCGGATGTAGCCGACAACGTTGTCAGCCGGCGTCGGGACAGTCTCGCCGCCGGCTCCGCCGATCCGGACGCCCCCGCACTCGCGGCGGGGCTTTGTTTTTTCCAGCGCGTCCCCATATGTGGCGCACGGAAAAGAAAAAAGCCCGCCGGTGAGGCGGGCTGTTCTTGCCGTTCGCACCGGACGGGTGCGGCGACAACAGTGGGGTGCGGCGTCAGCCGGCCTGGATGTTCGAGGCTTGCTTACCCTTCGGTCCCTGGGTCACTTCGAAGCTGACCTTCTGGCCTTCTTTCAAACTCTTGAAACCCTGCATGTTGATCGCCGAAAAGTGCGCGAACAGATCCTCCCCGCCGTCGTCCGGCGTAATGAATCCGAAGCCCTTCGCGTCGTTGAACCACTTGACCGTTCCGGTTGCCATAGCGCTACGTCCTTCCAAAATCAACGGGATGAGGGTGTTTGGACAGCAAGTACTACGTGCGGCAGGCGCAGCGTCGATACGCAGACGAACCGGAACCGCAGACACTTAGGAGCCAAACACCGCTTTTTTAAGCGCAGAATCCCGGTAGCGTCAAGCCGGGGAGCGGCAAATTCCGTTTCCCTTGAAAAATCTGTTGCAATCATCAAACATAGCGTCAGACGGAACCCGCGTTTCCCCAGTGGACAATGGCCAATCAGCAGCAGGACGGCAGCTTACTCGAGGTCGTCAAGACCCGGCTCAAGCCGCCGCCCCTGTACAAGGTGCTGCTGCTCAACGACGACTACACGCCGATGGACTTCGTCGTCGTCGTGTTGCAGACTGTGTTCGCGATGAGCCGGGAAAAGGCCACACAGGTGATGCTGCAGGTCCATCGCGAGGGAATGGGTGTGTGCGGGACGTATACGCGCGAGGTCGCCGCGGCGAAGGTCGACCAGGTGGTCGACCTCGCGCGCAAGCACCAGCACCCCTTGCAGTGCACGATGGAGGAGACTTGAGCGTTAAAGGGCGCAGGAGTCCGTGATCGCCGCACCCCGCGGCACGGCGGGCGCGCCCGAGAGAGGCTAAAGAGATGATCGCGCAGGAACTGGAAGTTTCCCTCCACATGGCATTTGTCGAGGCCCGGCAAAAGCAGCACGAGTTCATCACCGTCGAGCACCTGCTGCTCGCGATGCTGGACAACCCGTCTGCGGCCGAGGTCCTGAAATCCTGCGGCGTGGATCTCGAGGAACTGCGCGGGGTGTTGACCGACTTCATCAACGAGCACACCCCTCGGCTGTCCCCGCATTCGGACGCCGACACCCAACCGACCCAGGGCTTCCAGCGCGTCATCCAGCGCGCAATCCTGCACGTCCAATCCTCCGGCAAAAAGGAAGTGACTGGCGCCAACGTGCTGGTCGCCATCTTCGGCGAAAAGGAATCGCACGCCGTCTATTTCCTGAACCAGCGCGGGGTGACACGACTCGACGTCGTCAACTATATCGCGCACGGGATCACCAAGAACCCGCAGCAGAAGCCCGAGAAGACCGAGGCCAAGGACGACGGCGACGGTGGGTCGGAGAGCCAGGGCGCGCTGGACGCCTATACGATCAACCTCAACCAGATGGCCAAGCAGGGCAAGACCGATCCGCTGATCGGCCGCGCCCTGGAACTCGAGCGGGTCATCCAGGTGTTGTGCCGCCGCCGCAAGAACAATCCGCTGCTCGTCGGCGAGGCCGGCGTCGGCAAGACCGCGATCGCCGAGGGCCTCGCGCGCCGGATCAACGACCACGAGGTGCCCGAGCTGTTGTATGACTACCAGGTCTATTCGCTGGACATGGGCGCGCTGTTGGCCGGCACCAAATATCGCGGCGATTTCGAACAGCGGCTGAAGGCGGTGCTGAAGCAGCTTGCCGACAACCCGAAGTCCATCCTGTTCATCGACGAGATCCACACGATCATCGGCGCCGGCGCCGCGTCGGGCGGCACGCTCGATGCGTCGAACCTGCTCAAGCCCGCGTTGTCCACCGGCGCGATGAAGTGCATCGGCGCGACGACGTACAACGAGTTCCGGCAGATCTTCGAGAAGGACCACGCGTTGTCCCGCCGCTTCCAAAAGGTCGACGTGCCCGAACCGTCGATCGCCGAGACGGTCGAGATCCTGAAGGGGTTGAAGACGCGCTTCGAGCAGCACCACGGCGTCAAGTACGCGCCCGCCGCGCTGACGACGGCGGCCGAGCTCTCGGCGCGCTTCATCAACGACCGCCACCTCCCGGACAAGGCAATCGACGTCATCGACGAGGCCGGCGCCGCGCAGAAGATCCTGCCGAAGTCGAAGCAGAAGAAGATCATCAGCAAGACGGAGATCGAGGAGATCGTCGCCAAGATCGCGCGAATCCCGGCGAAGAACGTGACCTCCGACGACCGCAACGCGCTGAAGACGCTCGACCGTGACCTGAAGAACGTCGTGTTCGGCCAAGACCGGGCGATCGACGCGCTGGTCGCGGCGATCCGGATGGCGCGCTCGGGACTCGGCAATCCGCAGAAGCCGATCGGCAATTTCCTGTTCAGCGGGCCGACCGGCGTCGGCAAGACCGAGGTGGCGAGGCAACTCGCCTATTGCCTCGGGGTCGAGTTGATCCGTTTCGACATGTCCGAGTACATGGAGCGGCACGCGGTCAGTCGGCTGATCGGAGCGCCTCCCGGCTACATCGGCTTCGACCAGGGCGGCCAGCTCACCGAGGCGATCACCAAGCATCCCTACAGTGTGCTGCTGCTCGACGAGATCGAGAAGGCGCATCCGGACATTTTCAACATCCTGCTGCAGGTGATGGATCACGGCACCCTGACCGACAACAACGGGCGCAAGGCCGACTTCCGCAACGTCATGATCATCATGACGACCAACGCGGGGGCGAGCGAGCTCGCGAAGGGGACGATGGGCTTCACCAACGCGAAGGAAAGCGGCGACGAGATGGCCGAGATCAAGCGGATGTTCACGCCGGAGTTTCGCAACCGGCTCGACGCCACGATCTCGTTCGCCTCGCTCGGCCACGACGTGATTCTCAGGGTCGTCGACAAGTTCCTGCTCGAGCTCGAGAACCAGCTGCATGAGAAGAAGGTCGAGGCGTCATTTACGCCGAAACTCAAGGAATTCCTGGGCAAGAAGGGCTTCGATCCGCAAATGGGCGCCCGCCCGATGGCGCGCCTCATCCAGGACACGATCCGCAAGGCGCTCGCCGACGAATTGCTGTTTGGCAAGCTCGTCGGCGGCGGTCACGTCACGATCGACGTCGGCGACGACGACAAGGTCCGGCTTCTGTTCGAAGAATCGAAGGAACCCGAACCGGTGGCGTGAGGTCAGAGCAAGTGGTGATGATGTTGAACGCGGCGCGAAGGTGCGCCGCGTTTTTTTCGCCCCCGCCCGTCCGGGCGGGGGCGGAACCGGCCTCGGGGCCGGACGGAAAGGCGGCAACCGGGTCGCCCCGGCCGCCGCGGGCCCAACCCGGACTCCCGCGTGCTAGGCGAGCGTGTCGGCCCAGATGTTCTTCGCCCAACCGAAGGCGTAGCGGCCCTCGAGCTCGCTCATCGCCGGCGAGAGCCCGCCCGACCCCGGCACCGTCACCACGGTCTTCTTCTCCTTGTCGTACTGGTGGACCGAGCAGACGTGGACGACGTCGTTGTCGGTGATGAAGCTGTAGCAGGTGTTGGTCAGCACCGGCGCCGGATTGGGCGTCTGGCCGGCGAGCAGCGCGACGACGGCCGCCGCGCAGACTTTCGCATGCTGGTTCGCCATGTGGCCGGACTTGGGCATCCCGGGCGCGATCTGGATCGCGTCGCCGAGCACGTGGACGCCCTTCACCTTGATCGACTCGAACGTCAGGAAGTCGACCTCGCACCAGCGGTTGTTCGCCGTGATCACGCCCGCCGTGCGCGCGATCGCACCGGCGCGCTGCGGCGGCACGACGTTCAGCACCGTTGCCCTCACGTCGTCCTGCGTCTCGAACTTCGCCGTCTGCGTCCGGACGTCGACGTCGGTCAGCACGTAGTTCGGCCGGTACTCGACGATGCCTTTGTACTCTTCGCCCCAGGCCTTCATGAACAGGCCCTTCTTCGAGATCACGTCCTCGTTGCCGTCGAGGATCAGCACTTTCGACTTCGGCTTCGACCGCTTGAAGTACCACGCGACCTGGCAGGCGCGCTCGTAGGGCCCCGGTGGGCAGCGGAATGGCGCCTTCGGAATCGAGAGCGCGTAGACGCCGCCGTCCGGCATCGCCTCGAGCTGCTTGCGCAGGCCGACCGTCTGCGGCCCCGCCTTCCACGCGTGCAGGATCGTCGACTGCGCGTCCGCGTTGTTGAGACCCGGGACCTGGTCCCACATGAAATCGATCCCCGGTGACAGGATCAGCCGGTCGTAGGAAAGCGTCCGGCCGCCGGCGAGCGTCACGGTCCTCTTCTCGGCGTCGACGCCGACTGCCGTGTCGCGGACGAGCTTCACGCCGTGGCGCCGGGTGAGGTTGTCGTAGCTCACCGTGAGGTCGGCGATCTGCTTGCTGCCGCCGAGCACGAGGTTCGACAGCGGGCAGGACACGAACTCGGCACCGGCCTCGACCAGCGTCACGTCGACCTTGCCGTCGCTCCACATCCTGATGTACTTCGCCACGGTGGCGCCGCC
>JAAFGU010000144.1 GCA_010365205.1 Aromatoleum sp.
TGCAGGATCTCGGGCCGCTCTTCGTCAAGTTCGGGCAGATGCTGTCGACGCGGCGCGATCTCATTCCGCTCGACATCGCCGACGAACTCGCGAAGCTGCAGGATCGCGTGCCGCCTTTCCCGGCGGAGCAGGTGGTCGCCACGCTGGAGCGCTTCTACCGGAAGCCCGTCGACGAGGTGTTCCGGGCATTCGATCGCACGCCGATCGCGAGCGCGTCGGTCGCCCAGGTGCATTTCGCCGAACTGCCGGACGGTACGCCGGTCGCCATCAAGGTGCTGCGTCCGGGAATCGTGCGGGTGATCGACAAGGACATCGCGTTGATGCACGCGGGCGCGATGCTGGCCGAAAAGCTGTGGTCGGACGGCAAACGGTTGCGCCCGCGCGCGGTCGTCGCCGAGTTCGAGAAATCGCTCGCCGACGAGCTCGACCTCTCGCGCGAGGCCGCGAACTGCTCCCAGCTGCGGCGCAATTTCCGCAACTCGCCGCTGATGCTGGTGCCGCAGGTGTATTGGGACTACAGCGGCGGCGAGGTCATGGTGATGGAGCGGATGACCGGCGTACCGATCGCGCAGGTCGGCCGACTGCTCGAGTCCGGCGTCGACCTGAAGCGCTTGTCGCGCGCCGGCGTGGAACTCTTCTTCACCCAGGTGTTCCGCGACGGCTTCTTCCACGCCGACATGCATCCGGGCAACATCTTCATCGCCGTCGATGCGCCGAACTTCGGCAAGTACATCGCGCTCGACTTCGGCATCATGGGCACGCTGTCGGAGGAGGACCAGGGCTATCTTGCGCAGAACTTTCTAGCGTTCTTCCGCCGCGACTACCGGCGGGTCGCGACGACGCATATCGAATCGGGCTGGGTGCCGCCGGAAACGCGCGTCGACGAACTCGAGGCCGAGATTCGGGTGGTGCTGGAGCCCGCGTTCGATCGTCCGCTGAAGGAAATCTCGCTTTCGAAGGTGCTGGTCCAGCTGTTCCGGGCGTCGCGCCGTTTCAATGTCGAGATCCAGCCGCAACTCGTGCTGCTGCAGAAGACGCTGCTCAACATCGAGGGCCTCGGGCGCCAGCTCGATCCCGACCTCGACCTGTGGGTGACGGCCAAGCCGTTCCTCGAGCGCTGGATGAAAAACAAGATCGGCCTGCCGGCGTTGCAGCGGCGGCTGATCTCGGAGGCGCCCTATATCGTCGCCGCGCTGCCCGAACTGCCGCGTTTGATTCACCAAAGGCTCAGATCGCCGCGCGCCGCATCCGACGAGACGATCAAGGAACTCGCCGCCGCGCAGCGATCGCGCAATCGGCTGCTGGTCGCCCTCGCCGTCCTGCTTGCAGTGATCGCGGCGCTGATTGTCGCACGGCCGCTGTAGACGAGCGGATGCGAAGTCGCGAGACCGCCTGTAGCCAGCCGCGGCGTCGACGCTACGGCACAGGCTGGATTTCGACCGAGTCTTCGGGGGCTTTGCGCCTGCCGAGGCCCGCCAGCGGGGCGCGCCGCAGGAACGCGTTGGCTTCGCCGAGAATGAAGCGGATGAGGTCCTCGAGCGCTGCTTCGTCGAGTTTTTCCGGCGTGAATTCCAGGATCACCGATTCGAAGCGGTCGACATTGCGCAGCGTCACCTGGATCACCTGACGCCGATAGTCGGGCGCGAACTTGACCGAGGCCGTCACCGCGGGCGTGACGGTGAAGATGCCGTACCGGACCACGCGCGCCTCGTCCTGCTCCGTCTGGTAGTGATAGGGCAGGTGCGCGCCGCGCAGCCTTTCCTCGATCCCGACCGCAGCCCCGGGCTGCACCTTGAGCACGATCGGCTTGTCCTGCGTCATCCGGTAGAAGACTTCGACGTGCTCGAGGAGCTCCAGTCCGCCATAGGCCTTGCGCCGATAGGACACGAAACCCTGCTCGTAGCGCGGCGACGTGATGGTAAGCACGGAGCCCAGGCCGAACACGTGCGCCACCTGCGGCCGGATCACTTCCAGGTGGCCGAGTGCCTCGTCGAGCCATTTGAAGCTCCGCCAAAGGCGGCGATCGATGTCGGAAAGCGCCTCCTCGACCGGACGGCGCTTGGCGGTGTCCTGGCCGCGCAGCGCGTCGGACTGCTCGCGCAGCCGTTCCAGCAGCGTTGGCTTGTAAATGGGTTCGGGCATGGCGGCAACTGTACTACGGCAGGCTTGGGCTCGCATCTGCCCTCAGACGTCAGGACGAGGAGGGCCGAAGGCCGATCATAAGCTCCATGCACAAGACGTGCCTGCGGCGACCGTCGCCGGCTGCGAGCCCGGCCGCGTGTTCAGTCAACCGAGCGCGAGTGCGGCCGCTTCGGTGACCCCGCCGCGGCCGGTCCGCCGAGTGAATTGCTATACAATCCGGCGCAGATTCCCGCATCTCCCGGAGACTCGCGCTCGTGGCGCTACTCGAAATTCAGGGTGTAACGCGCCGCTTCGCCGATTTCACGGCCGTCGACAACGTGAGCCTTCAAATCGAGGCCGGAGAGTTCTTCACGCTGCTCGGGCCTTCCGGCTGCGGCAAGACAACGCTGTTGCGGATGATCGCCGGGTTCGACCTCCCGGACAGCGGACGCGTCCTGCTCGAGGGCGAGGACCTGGCCGACCGCCCTCCGGAAGCCCGTCCGGTCCGCACCGTGTTCCAGAGCTACGCGCTGTTTCCACACATGACGGTCGAGGGCAATGTCGCCTTCCCGCTGCAAATGGCGCATACGCCGGCCACCGTCATTTCGGCAAAAATCGCCGATGCGCTCGAGGACGTCAGGCTGTCCGGCTTCGGCAAACGGTATCCGCACGAACTCTCCGGCGGCCAGAAACAGCGCGTCGCCATCGCCCGCGCGCTGGTCACCCGCCCCACCGTTCTGCTGCTCGACGAGCCGCTCGCCGCGCTCGATGCGAAGCTGCGCGAGGACATGCAGCTCGAACTCATCAACCTGCAGAAGGAGGTCGGCATCACCTTCGTTTACGTCACGCACGACCAGACCGAGGCGCTGGCGCTGTCGCATCGGATCGCGGTGATGAACAAGGGTCATGTCGAGCAGCTCGACGAGCCGTCACGGATCTACGGCTTCCCGCGGACGCGGTTCGTCGCCGGCTTCATCGGCCACTGCAACCTGCTCACGGGGCCGGTAAGCGCCAATGCCGGCGGCATCGTCAGCATCGACGTCGCCGGGCTCGGCCCCGTGCGGGTCGCCGCAACGACCGCCATCGCGGCGGGCCGGTCCGGAATTGTCGCGCTGCGGCCGGAGAAGATACGGATAGAGGCCGCGGCCCCGGCGGGCACGCCTGACAACCATTATCGCGGGACCGTCTCGGACCTGCTGTACATGGGCGATGTCACCGTCTATATCGTCGACACGCCGGGCGGACAGAAAATCGAGGCGCTGCTCGCAAACTCCGCCACCGGCCGCGCCAAGTTTTTCGAGGTCGGCGATACGGTCGAAATGAGCTGGCCGGTGGCGTCGGGCCATTTCATCGAGGAATAGGCTCCGGATGCCCGCGCGCGCTTCGGGACGGCTGGGCAAATCGCTGGTCAGCGGACCCCCGCTCGCCTACCTGCTGATCTTCTTCGCGATCCCCACGCTGATCATGGTGCTGGCGTCATTCCGGACGCCCGGCGAATTCGGCGGCCTCGCCCCGCTGGTCGACGAAAACGGCAAGTTCGACGTCAACCTCGAGAGCTATTCCCGATTCTTCACCGAACCGGTGTATGCCGAGGTCTTCGTCAAGTCCGTCTGGTATGCGCTGTTCACCACGCTGGCATGCCTCGCGCTCGCGTATCCGCTGGCGGCGCTGATCGCGAAAAGTTCGCGCAAATACCGTGACCTGCTGCTGCTTCTCGTCATTCTGCCGTTCTGGAGCAATTTCCTGATCCGCGTGTATGCATGGATGATCATTCTCGGCCCGCAGGCGGCGCTGGCACGTGCCGTCAACGGCATGCTCGCGGCATTCGGGCACGAGCCGGTGCCGCTGCTGTTCAGTTCGTTCGCCGTTCTGGTGTGCCTCGTCTACGTGCATCTGCCCTTCATGGTCCTGCCCTTGTATGCCAATCTAGAAAAACACGACCAGGCGCTGCTCGACGCCGCGCAGGACCTGGGCGCCCATGCGTGGCAGCGCTTCTGGCGGATCACGTTTCCGCTGTCGCTGCCGGGCGTCTATGCGGGCGCCGCGCTGGTGTTCATCCCCGCGCTGGGGATCTTCGCCATTCCCGACATTCTGGGCGGTCCCAACGACAGTCTCATCGGCAACCTGATCAAACAGCAGTTTCTCGAAACCCGCGACTGGCCGTTTGGCAGCGTGCTGTCGATCGTGCTGACGGTCGCCGCGCTCGCGCTGGCCGCGCTGGCGGCGTGGATCGGTCGCCGCGGTGCGGGCGGCGGGAGTTTCGATCGTGCGTAGACGCTCAGCCTGGTTGTGGAGCGCGGCGCTTGCGGCCTACGCGTTCCTCTATCTCCCGCTGATCATCGTCGTCGTCTATTCGTTCAACGACTCCCGGCTCAACGCCGAATGGGTGGGGTTCACCCTCGATTGGTATCGCAAGCTCGCCCACAACGAGGAGATGCTGACGGCAGCCGGCAATTCTCTGCTGATCGCGTTGATGACGAGCGTCGTCTCCACCGCGCTCGGCACGATGGCGGGCGTGGCGATGTACCGGTACCGGCTGCGGCTGCTTCCGGTGCTGGTGCTGACGCCAATCGCAATTCCCGAGATCCTGATGGGCGTCGCGCTGCTGATTTTCTTCGTGCTGCTCGATTTCACGCTGGGCATCGTGTCGGTGACGCTCGCGCACATCGCCTTCTGCATCGGTTTCGTCGCAATCGTCGTCCGCTCACGACTGGCCGGCATGGACGAGAGCCTGACCGAAGCGGCGCGCGATTGCGGCGCCGCACCCTGGCAGGCCTTCCGTTACGTGACATTGCCGCTGATCATGCCCGGTGTCATCGCCGGCGCGCTGATGGCGTTCACCCTGTCGATCGACGATTTCGTGATCACCTTTTTCACCGCCGGCGCCGGAACCGTGACGCTGCCGCTGCAGATCTATTCGATGATAAAGATCGCGGTCACGCCGGAGGTGAATGCCGTGTCAACGCTGCTGATGCTGCTGACGTTGGCGCTGATCGTGATCGCGTCCAGGCTTTCACCCACTCTCTTTCGTTCGGAACAAGGAGGCCCGTCGTGAAAAACCTGTCCGCCCTGGCATCTGTCTTCGCCATCGCCGTCGTCGTCGTTGCGCCTGCCCCCGCCGTCGCGAAGGATCAGCTTCACCTGTACAACTGGAACAACTACATCGCGCCGGAAACGGTCAAGCGGTTCGAGGAATCGTGCAAGTGCGAGGTCGTGCAGACCTACTACTCGGACAACGAGGAGTTGCTCGCCAAGCTTGCCGCCGGCGCCAAGGGTTACGACATCCTCGTGCCGACGTCCAACGCGATGGAGCCGTTGATCAAGAGCGG
Organism: Aromatoleum sp.; assembly: GCA_010365205.1. Taxonomy (GTDB): domain Bacteria; phylum Pseudomonadota; class Gammaproteobacteria; order Burkholderiales; family Casimicrobiaceae; genus CAIWHR01. Next base: position 5,451 of record JAAFGU010000144.1, read on the forward strand.
CCAGTTGAAGCCGATAGACAAGGCGCAGCTCCCCAATCTCAAGAACATCGAGCCGGCCTTCCTCGATACTTCGTTCGACCCCGGCAACAAGTATTCGGTGCCGTACGCGGTGTCGTTGACGGTCATTGGGTACAACGACCAGAAGTTGAAGGGCCTCGGCGTCCCCACCGACACCTGGGCCGTCATTTTCGACCCCAGGCATCTGGCGAAGCTCAAGGGCCGCGTCACGGTGCTCGACAGTTCCAGCGAGTTGTTCGCCGCCGCGCTCAAGTACCTCGGCTACTCCGCCAACGACGTCGATCCCAAGCACTGGGACGAGGCGGCCGCCGTGATCAAGAAGGCAAAACCGTACTGGGCCGCGTTCAACGCGTCGTCGTACATCAAGGAGCTGACCGTCGGCAATATCTGGCTCGTCCACGGTTACTCGAACGACATCTTCCAGGCCGATCTCGACGCGCAGGCTGCCGGGCGGCCGTTCCATATCCTGCACGGCATGCCGAAGGAGGGTGCGGTGCTCGCCGTCGACAACATGGTGATTCACAAATCGGCGCCGCGCACGGACCTTGCGCTCAAGTTCATGAACTTCATGCTGGACGGCAGAAATTCCGCCGAACTCACCAACCTGATCGGGTCGGGCAACCCCAACGCCGATGCCACCAAGTACATCAAGCCCGACCTGCTCCGGAATCCGGTGATTTTCCCCGACAAGACGCTCGTTCCCAAGCTGGAACAACTGAAGGACCTCACGACCGCGCAGCGAAGGTTGCGCAGCAAGCTGTGGACGGAGATCAAGGCTGCGCGCTGAGCCGATGGCCGCCCGTAAGCCTCGCGTGTTCATTTCGCCGCCCGTGGCGCCCGCAGTGACGTCGCTGCATCCCGCCCGATGAGCGAGGCCGCACCGACGGTCGGGGCCGATGCTCGCGGCGGCGCAGCGCCGC
>JAAFGU010000145.1 GCA_010365205.1 Aromatoleum sp.
GAGGGCTCGCGGCACGTGCGGCGGGCTGCCGCGTGTTGGCGGATCGTTCGCCGCTTCCTCAATCGGGGCAGCGCGTTGCCGCACTCTGTTCATACCCGGGATTAGTTGCGAGTCGCCGCATGCGAACCCTCCGCGACGCAGCGCGGATCGGCGTTGCGACGCCGCCACGCCTGCGCGGGATCGCGACGATCCATTCGTGCACTTGACACGCGGAATTTGTGATTGCTATAAAGACCGTTCCGGCACGTCGTTCTGACGCCCTGTTTTCCGCCGCCAGTTCCGATCAAGCAACCGGCACACCGTCCGACCGGAAGGATGGCGGTGCACACCAAGTTCGAACCCACACCGAAATCGATACCCACCCGACACCACACCTGCAAAGGGACGATCGTGAACAAATCCGAATTGATCGACGCCATCGCAAGGCATGCTGACATCTCGAAGGCAGCGGCGGGGCGGGCGCTGGATGCGACCGTGAATTCTATTCGCGGCTCGCTCAAGAAAGGCGACATCGTCACCCTGGTGGGCTTCGGTTCCTTCTTCGTCGGCAAGCGCACGGCGCGGCAGGGCCGCAATCCGCGGACCGGCGCCGCGATCAAGATCCGCGCGGCGAAAGTGCCCAAGTTCCGGGCTGGCAAAGCGCTGAAGGATGCTGTAAACTAATGGGCTTGACCGATTCGATGATTTCAGTCCGCCCGTCGGCGAGTTCCGCACTTCCGGCAGAGGCGCGGGTGCTTAGCTCAGCTGGTAGAGCGTCGCCCTTACAAGGCGAATGTCGGCGGTTCGATCCCGTCAGCACCCACCAGCGAGGCCGCGCGCGGACCGGTAATACGGAGTGGTAGTTCAGTTGGTTAGAATACCGGCCTGTCACGCCGGGGGTCGCGGGTTCGAGTCCCGTCCACTCCGCCAATAATGCAGGGCGAACGTGAGTTCGCCCTTTTGATATGCGCCGGGATTCGGTAGTCCCGGCGATGCCTACCGAGTGCCATCCATGTTCGATATCGTCTTCAAGCACAAGCGCGCCGTTCAAGTCGTTCTCGCGCTGACCATGCTGCCATTCGCGTTCTTCGGCGTCGACTCCTATTTCCGCACGGCCGACCGCACCCCCGAGTTGGCCACGGTTGGTACCGAGACGATCACGCGGAACGAGTTCGATGCAGCTATCAAGGAACAGCAGGACCGGATGCGCGAATCGCTCGGCCGCAACTTCGACGCGTCGATGTTCGACAGCCCCGAAGTCCGCTTTGCCGTGCTCGAGAATGTCGTCAACCAGCGGGTGATGCAGAACAAGGCGAAGCAGGAAGGATTCCGGGTGGCGGACGGGCAGCTGCAGCAGTTCATTTCCGAGTTGCCTGCGTTTCAGGACAATGGTCGTTTCTCGCCGGATCGCTACAAACAGATGCTGGCTAACCAGAGCTTGACGCCGGCGATGTTCGAGGATCGGCTGCGGCGGGAGTTGGTGCTGGGGACGCTTCAGGAGCCGCTGGCGCTGGCCAACATCGTAGCCCGCGCGAGCGGCGAGCGGTATCTCGGCCTGCTCGAGCAGCAGCGCGAGGTTGCCGTAGCGGCGATCGACGCCGAGCCGCTGGTGAAGGACGTGAAGATCGACGACGCGCAGCTGAAGGCCGAGTACGACGCGAATCAGAACGCATTCAAGACGCCGGAACAAGTGAAATTCGAGTACGTGCTGCTCACGCCCGATGCGGTGGCCGGACCGGCGCCGGTCGATCCCGCCGACGTCAAGAAACAATACGAGGAGAACGCAAAGGTGTACACGCAGGGCGAGGAGCGCGCGGCGGCGCACATCCTGATTGCGGTCAAGCCCGGCGCGAGTGACGACGAAAAGGCCGCGGCGAAGAAGAAGGCAGCGGAACTCGCGGCGCAGGCGAAGGCCAACTCGGCGAAGTTCGGCGAGCTTGCCAAACAGAATTCGCAGGACGCCGGCTCGGCGTCGCAGGGTGGCGACCTCGGCAGCTTTGGCCGCGGCACGATGGTGAAGCCGTTCGAGGATGCCGTCTGGTCGATGAAGGTCGGCGACATTTCCGACCCGGTGCAGTCCGATTTCGGCTGGCACGTCATCAAGCTCAATGCGGTGAACGGCGCGAAGATCAGGCCGTTCGACGAGGTGAAGAGTCAGATCGAGACCGATTTGAAACGGCAGCACGCGGTACAGAAGTTTGCGGCCGCCGCCGATCAGTTCCAGAATCTCGTCTACGAGCAGGCCGACTCGCTGACGGGGGTCGGCAAGGCTTTGAACGTGCCGGTGCAGACATCGCCACTGGTCACGCGCACGCAGGCGCAGGCGATCGCGCTCGGAAGCGCGAAATTCGTGCAGACCCTGTTCTCGCCGGAATCGCTGCAGAGCAAACGCAATACCGAGGCGGTCGAAGTCGGCCCCAATGCGCTGATGTCCGCCCGGATCATCGAATACAAGCCGTCCGCTGCGCGGCCGTTCGACGAAGTGAAGGACGAGATTCGCCGCCAGCTCGTCGCCAAGACCGCGACCGAGTTCGCGCAGAAACTGGGACGCGACAAACTTGCGTTGCTCGAGCAGGGAAAGACGGCCAAGGAAGCCGGCCTGAGCTTTGCGCGGCCGGTCACGGTTGTCCGCAACCAGGGTCCGCCAGGCGTTTCACCGGCGGCGCTGGCGAAGATCTTCCAGGTCGACGCGGGAAAGCTGCCGCAGCACGTCGGGGCCGCCAACGAGCGCGGCGGATACTCGATCTACAGAGTCGAGAAGGTCATCATGCCGGGCACGACCGATCCGGTGCGCGTCAATGCCGCTTCGAATCGAGTGGGGGAACAGCTCGGCCGCGAACTCTACACCGCGTATGTTGCCACGCTAAAAGCCAAGGCGGACGTCAAGATCAACCAGACCAACCTGGAAAAGAAGTAGCACGCAGTCGTCCGTAGTGAGCACCGGCTCGCCGGAGAAACGAAAACGGCGACCTGGAGGTCGCCGTGATTACCTTCTCAAGCGCGCTGGCGCTTGTCAGGCCGGACAGCGCTCGCGAAGAAGCACCTGCAGCCTCTCGATCTCTTTCGCTCGCGCGGCATCGTCGACGAGAATGCGCTCGCCATTCTGGTTGAACCGGTAGATCGGCGTTTCGGACTCATACGTCTTCAGCTGGCCGCGAGCTTGCGTGCACAGCTCCGCTTTCTTCGCGGCGTCGGCGCCTTCCTTTTCGGTCTTTTTGTCCTGCTCGGTGCGCAACAACTGGCGCTGCCTCAGCTCGACGTCCTTCAATGCGTTTTCCTTGACCGCGTTCGGATTTGCCGAAGGCGGGGCGGTGTTGAGGATCTCCGATTTGATGCTGGGCGGCGGCGGCTGGTCGGAGTAAACGACACGGCCGTTGGCATCCGTCCATTTGTACAGCGCGCCCAGGGCCGGGGCCGCCGTCACGAGCAATCCGAGCGCGAGGATGAACGCGGCCGGCAAGGGCTCTCGCGTCAGCGCAGGGGTTCGACGTGTCATCGGATTGCCTCGAATGCGATTTATGACATTGGCAAGGTAATCCAAGACCGTGTTTGCGTCAAACGACGATACATGCCCGGTCGCCGGCCCCGTGGCGCGGTTCCGACGCCGTGGTGACGTTGGTGGGACGATCCGACGCGGGTATAATCGATTTTTGCGCAGAGGAGTTCCCGTCATGCGTGTCGTCCGGAAAGCGCTGACCTTCGACGACGTCCTGCTCGTTCCCGCGTATTCCCTCGTCGTTCCCCGCGACGTTTCGCTGCGGACCCGCCTCACGAAGACCATTACGCTGAACATCCCGCTGGTGTCCGCGGCGATGGACACCGTCACCGACGCGCGCCTCGCCATTGCGATTGCGCAGGAGGGCGGCCTCGGCATCGTCCACAAGAACATGACGCCGGCGAAGCAGGCGGCCGAGGTGGCCAAGGTCAAGCGCTTCGAGAGCGGAGTCGTCAAGGACCCGATTACGGTCCCGCCGACGATGTCCGTACGCGAGGTGCTGGCGCTGACGAGGCAGCACCGCATTTCGGGGCTGCCGGTGGTCGAGGGCCGGAAGGTCGTGGGGATCGTCACCAATCGCGACACGCGGTTCGAGACGAATCTCGATCAGCCTGTCGCGAACATCATGACCAAGGGCGACCGGCTGGTCACCGTGGCGGAAGGCACGGATCTCGAGCAGGCGAAGGAACTGATGCATCGCCACCGGCTCGAGCGCGTGCTGGTGGTCGACGGCGCGATGGAACTGCGCGGCCTCATCACCGTCAAGGACATCCTGAAATCGACCGAGCATCCGCACGCCTGCAAGGACGAGCTCGGGCGCCTGCGCGTCGGCGCGGCGGTGGGCGTGGCAACGGACAACGAAGAACGGGTGGAGCTCCTCGTCGCGGCCGGCGTCGACGTGCTTGTCGTCGACACTGCGCACGGCCATTCGCAGGGCGTGCTCGACCGCGTGCAATGGGTGAAGAAGAAGTTCCCGCAGGTGCAGTTGGTCGGCGGCAACGTGGCGACGGCCGCGGGTGCGAAAGCGCTTGCCGACCATGGCGCCGACGGCATCAAGGTCGGCATCGGGCCCGGCTCGATCTGCACGACGCGGATCGTCGCCGGCGTGGGCGTTCCGCAGATTTCGGCGATCCAGGACGCGATCGAGGGCGTGGCGAAGCTCGGGATTCCGGCCATCGCCGACGGCGGCATCCGCTACTCTGGCGACATCGCCAAGGCGATCGCCGCCGGCGCGTCGGTGGTGATGATGGGCAGCCTGTTCGCGGGCACCGAGGAATCGCCCGGCGACATCGAGCTCTATCAGGGTCGGTCATACAAGAGCTACCGCGGAATGGGCTCGCTGGGCGCGATGCAGCAGGGCAGCTCGGATCGCTATTTCCAGGAAATCGAGGCCGAGGGCAACCCGGAAAAGCTCGTCCCCGAGGGGATCGAGGGCCGCGTCCCGTTCAAGGGGCCCCTCGTCAACGTCATCCACCAGTTGATGGGAGGCCTGCGCGCGTCGATGGGCTACTGCGGTTGCGCCACCGTCGAGGAGCTTCGCACCCGCGCGGAATTCGTCGAGATCACCTCGGCGGGCATCCGCGAGTCACATGTCCACGACGTCCAGATCGTGAAGGAAGCGCCCAATTACCGGGTCGAATGAAACGACCCGACGCAGGGCCGGCGCGAGCCGGCCTCTTCTTATCCGACCGTCCGGTCCCGGATTGCTGAAGAGCACGCATGGCCGCACCGTCCCACTCGAAAATCCTGATCCTCGATTTCGGCGCGCAATACACGCAGCTGATCGCGCGGCGGCTTCGTGAGACCCACGTCTACTGCGAAATCCATCCGTTCGACGTCGGCGAGTCGTTCATACGCGCATTTGCGCCGCGGGGCGTCATCCTCTCCGGCGGGCCGAACAGCGTGACCGACGGCGATACGCCGCGCGCGCCCGGCGCCGTGTGGACCCTCGGCGTGCCTGTACTCGGCATCTGCTACGGGATGCAGGCGATGGCGGCGCAGCTCGGTGGCGCCGTCGAGGCCGGCACGGTGCGCGAATTCGGCTATGCGGAGGTACGCGCGCGCGGTCATTCGACGCTGTTCAAGGGAATCGAGGACCGCGCCAACGGGGAAGGCCACGGCCTGCTCGACGTGTGGATGAGCCACGGCGACAAGGTCACTGCGCTGCCGCCGGGCTTCAAGCTCATCGGATCGTCGCAGACCTGCGCGATCGCGGCAATGGCGGATGACGCGCGGCGCTTCTACGCGGTGCAGTTTCATCCGGAGGTCACGCACACGAAGCAGGGCGCCGCCATTCTCGCCCGCTTCGCGCACGACATTTGCGGCTGCGGGCAGGACTGGAACATGGCCGACTACGTCGGCGAGGCCGTCGCGTCGATCCGCGATCAGGTTGGAGCCGAGGAGGTAGTCCTCGGGCTTTCCGGCGGCGTCGACTCTTCCGTCGCCGCGGCGCTCATCCACAAGGCGATCGGCGACCAGCTGACGTGCGTGTTCGTCGATCACGGCCTGCTGCGCCTCAACGAGGCCCAGCAGGTGATGGACACGTTCGCGCGGAACTTCGGCGCGCGCGTGATCCACGTCAACGCCGCCGACGAAATGTACGCGGCGCTGGCCGGCGTCGACGACCCAGAGCGCAAGCGCAAGCGGATCGGCCAGCTGTTCGTCGACGTGTTCCAGCGCGAGTCGGCAAAGATCCCGGCGGCGAAGTGGCTCGCGCAGGGCACGATCTACCCCGACGTCATCGAGTCGGCCGGGGCGAAGACGAAGAAGGCGCACTCGATCAAGTCGCACCACAACGTCGGCGGGTTGCCCGAGACGCTGCACCTCAAGCTCCTCGAGCCGTTGCGCGAG
>JAAFGU010000146.1 GCA_010365205.1 Aromatoleum sp.
CGGTCGGCCGCTTTTTCGGGGAAGAGTCGCGGAGCATGCCGCCGATGGTAACCATCCGGTTAACGGGGCGCAAGCGCGGTCAGTACGCGGAATTTGCTGATAGGATTTTTTGCGGAAGTCGTGGGGGTCGGGAGCGATAATCCCCGACTCTCGCAATTTGAGCGAGCGCCGCTAGCTGCGCTTGCTTAACATTCGGCTGCGCCTCAGGTTAGCGGTCGCCGAACTCGTCAAGATCGGTGTTCACCGACCTTGACGATCTTCATTGTGTTGGTGCCGCCGGACTTGCCCATCGGCTCACCGATCGTGAGCACGATCAGATCGCCCAGTTGGACCTGGCCGCGCGCGAGCAGCAGGTCTTCGGCCGCCAGCAACACCGCGTCGCGATCGGCGGATTGCTCGAGGAAAAGCGTATGGACGTTCCGGTACAGCGCCATTTTGCGCTGTGCGCCTGTTTCGGGCGTCAGCGCGTAGATCGGGCAGCCAATGCTGTGCCGCGACATCCAAAGCGCGGTGGACCCGGACTGAGTCAGCGACGCGATCGCCCGGACCTTCAGATGGAACGCCGTGAACAGCGCCGCCATCGCCACTGACTGATCGATGCGGGTAAACGTCTGGTTCAACATCTCGCTGTGAAGTTCGACGGTGTCCGACTTCTCCGCCTCGACGCAGATCTGCGCCATTGTCTCTACGGTTTCGACCGGATATTTTCCGGTAGCGGTCTCGGCCGACAGCATCACCGCGTCGGTGCCGTCGAGCACGGCGTTCGCAACGTCCGAGACTTCTGCGCGCGTGGGCACCGGCGCGTGAATCATCGACTCCATCATCTGCGTCGCCGTGATCGTCAGCTTGTTGCGCGCCAGCGCCATCCGGATCATCCGCTTCTGCAGTCCCGGCACCGCCGCCGTGCCGACCTCGACGGCGAGGTCGCCGCGCGCGACCATGATGCCGTCGGACGCGTCGATGATCTCGTCGAGCGCGACGATAGCCTCGGCGCGTTCGATCTTCGCGATCAGCAGCGCCCTGCCGCCGTTGGCACGCAGCAGCTGGCGCGCCATGTACATGTCTTCCTTGTTCTTCGGAAAGGATACGGCCAGGTAGTCGGCGTCGATTTGCGCGGCGACCTTGACGTCCTCCATGTCCTTGGATGTCAACGCCGGCGCGGACAATCCGCCGCCCTGCCGGTTGATGCCCTTGTTGTTGGACAGCGCCCCCCCGAGCACCACGCGCGTATGGATGCGAGGGCCTTCTACGGCCTCGACGATCAGCTTGATCAGGCCGTCGTCGAGCAGCAGCACGGCTCCGGGCGCAACGTCGCGGACGAGCTCCTTGTAGTCGAGGCCGACGCGCTGCGCGTCGCCCAACTCGCACTCGGCATCGAGCACGAACGTCTGGCCCGGCTCGAGGATGACCTTGCCTTCGGCGAATTTGCCGATCCTTATTTTCGGGCCCTGCAGATCGGCCATGATCGCGACCTCGCGGCCGAGCTTGCTCGCGGCTTCGCGGGCGAGCCGTGCGCGATCGATGTGGTCGGCGGCGTGGCCATGGGAGAAATTAAGCCTGACGACGTCGACGCCCGCGGCGAGAATCCGCGCGAGGACGTCGGGCGAACTGCAGGCGGGGCCGAGCGTGGCGACGATCTTGGTGGCGCGGGGCACGCGGTGTCCTTCGATGGAAATGCGGTGGCGAATTTGTCATGGTACGGCATTTTGCCGCGCGCGCGGAATGGGTAAAGGCGCGTAATCCCGCTAGAATGCGCATGGCGACGCGAGACAATCGGTCTGCGGCGAATTCGTCGACGAGGAGGAACAGACGATGCGTGTCCGGATGCGGTGGCTGGGAGCTGTGGCGGTATTGCTGTGGTCGGCAGGTGCGGCCTGGGCGCTCGACGGCATCGTCGAGAAGAAGGTGTTCACGCTGCCTGCGTACACCACGGTCGGCGGCAAGACGATCAAGAACGTGCGCCTCGGCTACGAGACCTACGGCACGCTGAACGTTACCGGCGACAACGCGATCTTCGTCGCGCACTTCTACTCGGGAAACTCGCACGCGGCGGGCAAGTACAAGGCGGCCGACGCAGCGCCCGGCTACTGGGACCCGATCATTGGCGCCGGCAAGCCGATCGACACCGACCGGTACTTCGTCGTCAGCGCCGACACGCTGGCAAACCTCAACACCAAGGACCCGAACGTCACGACGACGGGCCCCGCGACCGTCAATCCGGACACCGGGAAGCCGTATGGGATGAGCTTCCCGGTCGTTTCGCTGCGCGACTCCGTCCGCATCCACAAGTCGTTGCTCGATTCGCTCGGCGTGAAGAAGCTGCAGGCGGCTGCAGGCGCGTCGGGGGGCTCGATCCAGGCGATGGAATGGGCCGCGCTGTACCCGGAGTATGTCGAGCGCGTGATCCACGTGATCGGTCCCGGCTTCGACATCTCGCCGCACGTGATCGAGATGCTCGACGTCTGGTCCCTGCCGATCCGGCTCGATCCGAAGTGGAACAACGGCGACTACTACGGTAGGGACGAGCCGTGGGAGGGCGTCGCGCAGGCGCTGAAGATCGTCACGATCACCGCGCGCCACCACGGATGGTCGGAGAAGACGTTCGGCTACAAATGGGCCGACCCCGCCAAGGACCCCGGCGCCGAAATGAGCAACCTGTTCGCGATCGAGGACGCGCTGTCGAAGGCGGGTGCGGCGCGCGCGAAGACTACCGACGCGAATTCGATGATCTACATGTCGAAGGCGAACCAGTTGTACAACCTGGGCGACGACGTGAAGAAGATGAAGGCGAAGGTCCTGTTCGTCCCGGCGTCGTCCGACCTGATCTTCCCGCCCGAGCTGTCGCGGCGCGCGGCCGAGCGCTACCGCGCGCAGGGCGGGGTGGCCGAGATCGCGGTCATCGAAGGCGACGGCGGGCACCTCGACGGCGTGCTCAACGTCGCAAAGCAGGGGGAGGCGATTCGCGCATTTCTCGCCAAGTGACGGCGGAAGGGCTCAGCGGCCACTTTCGCGAACGCGACCGTGCGGGGGACGCAATGCCGAACCTGCGAAAGTCGATGCGGGTCCAATCTGCGCTGCGCTCAACCCGCGGCGCGCGACTCCAGCATCGCCACCGCGGGCAGCGTCTTGCCTTCGAGGAACTCGAGAAACGCGCCACCGGCCGTGGAGATGTACGAGATCCGATCTGCGATCCCGAATTTATTGATCGCGGCGATGGTGTCGCCGCCGCCGGCGATCGAGAATGCCGGAGACGAGGCAATCGCCTCGGCCAGCGCCCGCGTGCCGCCGGCGAATGGCTCGAACTCGAATACGCCGACCGGGCCGTTCCACACGATGGTACCGGCTTTGGCGATGATGAGCTTCAGCATCGCGACGGTCGCCGGACCGATGTCGAGGATCAGGTCGTCCGGTTCGATATTTTCGATCGCTTTCGTCGTCGCCGTCGCGGTTGCGGCGAATTCCTTCGCGCAAACGGCGTCGAACGGCACCGGCACCTTGCCCGGGAACGTGTCGAGGATCGACTGTGCCTCGCCGACCAGCCCCGGCTCCGCCAGCGACTTTCCGATATGACCGTGCGCAGCTAGGATGAAGGTGTTGGCGATGCCGCCGCCGACGATCAGTGCGTCGACTTTGGACGCGAGCGCCTTCAGCACCGTCAGCTTGGTCGAGACCTTGGCGCCCGCGACGATCGCAACCAGCGGCCGCGCCGGATGTGCGAGCGCCTTGCCGAGTGCGTCGAGTTCAGCCGCCATCAGCGGGCCGGCGCAGGCGACCGGCGCGTATTTGGCGACGCCATGCGTCGTCGCTTCGGCGCGGTGCGCGGTGCCGAAGGCGTCGTTGCAATAGACGTCGCAGAGCTTCGCCATCTTCCTCGCCAGCGCATCGTCGTTCTTCTTTTCGCCCTCGTTGAAGCGGCAATTTTCGAGCAGCACGATCTGGCCGGGCGCGAGACCGGCGAGCCACGCGCCACCATCGACCCAGTCCTTGACCAGCGGCACCGGCAAACCGAGCTGTTCCGACAGTCGCGCGGCGACGGGCGCCAGCGAATCGGCGGCGATCCACTGGCCTTCGGTCGGCCGGCCGAGATGCGACGTCACCATTACGGCGGCGCCGCGCGCGAGCGCGTCGCGGATTCCGGCGACCGAGGCCCGGATTCGCGTGTCGTCGGTGATGTTGCCGGCGTCGTCCTGCGGGACGTTGAGATCGGCTCGGATGAAGACGCGCTTGCCGCGCACGTCGACGTCGGAAAGGCGGAGGATCGGCATGTGAGGGCCAGAGGAGCGTCAGATGTGATAGTCGAGCGGCAGCATCGTCTCGATGTCGACGACGCGGACCGTGCGGCCGCGCGAGGCGGCGCGCATGGCGATCAGTTCATCGTTGATGCGACTGGCCGTGGTCACGCACAGGAACGCAAACGCTGCGTGAACCGTGGCGGCGGCGCCGCCTAGGAGCATGCGCAAACCGAAGCGCAGCGCGAAGGCGAAATGCTGGATGTAAGTTTCGCCGACCGAGGCCGGGTGCGCGGTGAAGGGATTGCTCATGGGCGTCGAGGGCAGGCGAGCGCGTTCACTTCGCGTGCATCAGCGCGACCGTCGTGTCCAGCATCCGATTCGAAAATCCCCATTCGTTGTCGTACCAGGCCGAGACCTTCACCAGCCGGCCGGACACCTTGGTCAGCGTCGAGTCGAATGTCGACGACGCGGGGTCGTGGTTGAAATCGACCGAGACCAGCGGCGCCGTATTGTAGTGAAGAATGCCGGCGAGCGGGCCCGAGGCGGCCGCCGCCTTCATGATCGCGTTGACCTCGTCGACGGTCGTGTCGCGCGCGGCGATGAACGACAGGTCGACGATGGAGACGTTGATGGTCGGCACGCGAATCGCGTAGCCGTCGAGTTTGCCGTTCAATTCAGGCAGCACCAGGCCCACCGCTGCGGCGGCGCCGGTCTTGGTCGGGATCATGCTCATCGTCGCCGAACGCGCGCGGCGCAGGTCCTCGTGGTAGACGTCGGTCAGCACCTGGTCGTTGGTGTACGCATGGATCGTCGTCATCAGGCCGTTGACGAGACCGATCTTGTCATGCAGCGGCTTGACCATCGGCGCGAGGCAGTTCGTCGTGCACGATGCATTCGAGATCACCGTGTGGCTCGCCTTCAACACGCCATGGTTGACGCCATAGACGACCGTCGCGTCGACGTCCTTGCCGCCAGGCGCCGAGATGATCACCTTTCTTGCGCCGGCCTTGAGGTGTGCCGAGGCTTTTTCCTTCGTCGTGAACAAACCGGTGCATTCCATCACGACGTCGACGCCGAGCGTTACCCAGGGCAGTTGCGCCGGGTCCCGTTGCGCGAACACCTTGATCCGGTCGCCGTTGACCACCATCGCGTCGCCGTCGACGTCCACCTTGCCCGGGAACTTGCCGTGCGCGGTGTCGTAGCGCGTCAGGTGCGCGTTGGTCTCCGGGCTGCCGAGGTCGTTGATCGCGACGATCTGAAGATCGTGCTTTTTTCCACCCTCGTAGTGGGCGCGGAGGATGTTGCGGCCGATGCGGCCGTAGCCGTTGATGGCGACTTTGATGGTCATGCGGGTTCTCCCGGAAGGACTTCCAATAAATGTTGAATTTTAAGCCACGGAGTGCACGGAGTACACGGAGGAAATCATGCGGGCGCTCGAGGAGCGCATCGAAACGTCCAACAGCAGCCTCCGTGTCCTCCGTGGCAAATTGCTTCCTCAGCCGTCAGCCTTTGCCACAGCGGCGAGCACATCGAGGTCGCGCCAGCCGTAGCCGGCCTCGACCAGGTCCATGCCGTCCCATTGGAACGGCTGCTCGACCAGGAATTCTGCGCCAAGCTGCTCGTAGAACGCGCGCGCACCCTTGTTGCCGGCGATCACCCACGTCAGTAATCCGGTTGCGCCGTGGACACGCTGCGCGCTCACCACTGCCCCGACCAGTCGGCGCCCGATGCCGGTGCGCTGCCGGTCCTGGCGCAGGTAGATTGCCGACAGCTCGGCGTCGATGCCGAATTTCGGCTCGCGCAACATCAGGCCGGAGGAAAAGCCGATGACGCCACCTGCTTCCTCCGCGACGAAGGTGCTGGTGGTGTTGGCCTCTGCGCTCAATACGCGCTGCCACAGTACGGTGCTTTCCCCGACCTTCATCGCGGCGAGGTAAGCCTCGGGAATCATCCCCGTGTAGGTCGACCGCCACGCGGCGATGCGCACCTGCGCGATCGCCGCGGCGTCGTCGGGGAGCGCGCGGCGGACGACGATCGCGTTCATGCGGCCGCTACGCGATGACGCGCCGCACGGCCGT
>JAAFGU010000147.1 GCA_010365205.1 Aromatoleum sp.
ACATTCGCTCGGGAGCAGTCCGGTGCGATAGAGGCCGCGGCGGACCGCGGCGGCGGCGCCGAACATAAGTGCCAGCGGCCACAACAGCGCCGCCAGCGGCGTGACCCGCGGCGCGTACCAGGCTGCGTTGAGACGATCGACGAATCGCATAGTCGGGCGGAGCAAGGGAACGCTAGGCCCGCGGCGTGATCGCACGAAGCACGTCGCAGCGGTCGGCACCGGGGCGTTGCCGCAATTTTGGCAGCCGGTCTTCCTGCGGCAACGCACCCGGCCTGCCGGGCGCGGGACGTCCGTCCCCGCTCCCGGAACCTGCGGTCACTTCGGCGGCGACTGAGTGGCGAACGTGATGTGGATGAGGCCGGCGATGCGCGCGGCTTCCATCACGTGAATCACGGACTGATGCGTTGCGTTGGCGTCAGCATTGATGATGACGACCGGATCCTTGCCGTCGCCGGCGCTGCGCTTCAGCGCGTCGGCCAGCGCCTCGACCGACGAGAACGTGAACACCGCCCGGTCGATGACGTAGCGGCCCTGGGCGTCGACGCCGACATTGACCTCTTTCGGCCGTTGCTTCATCTGGTCCGCGTCGGCCTCCGGCAGCGTGATTTGCAGCTCGGCGACGCGCTGGTAGGTCGTCGTCACCATCAGAAAGATCAGGATGACGAGCAGGACGTCGATCAGCGGAATGAAGTTGATCTCGGGGTGGTCTGTGGCCCGGCTGCCGCGGAAGTTCATGGCGAGGGGCGGCGGTTACTTGCGCTCGCCGTGGGCGAAGTCGACGAGCTTGACCGCCTGCTGCTCCATCTCGACGACAAACCCGTCGACCGTGGCGCGAAAATGCCGATAGAAGATCATGCTCGGAATCGCGACGATCAGGCCGAACGCCGTGTTGTAGAGCGCGACCGAGATTCCGTGCGCGAGCTGGATCGGGTTGGATCCCGCCGCCGTCTGCGATCCGAAGATCTCGATCATCCCGACGACGGTTCCGAAGAGGCCGAGCAGCGGCGCCATCGCGGCGATCGTGCCGAGGGTGGTCAGGAAACGGTCGAGGTCGTGCGAGACGACGCGGCCGGTCTCCTCGATGGACTCCTTGATCACCGGGCGCGGGCTCTTCACGTTGGCGAGGCCAGTCGCCAGGATGCGTCCGAGCGGGCCTTGCTGGGCGACCTTCGTGATGAATTCGGGCGCGGCGCCGCTTTGCCGGTACTCGGCCAGCACGTGATCGACCATGCCCGCCGGGGCGACTACGCTCCGCCGCAGCGACCACAGTCGCTCGAGGATCAGCGCGAGTGCGATGATCGACGCAAAGATCAACGGCCAGATCGGCCAGCCTGCCGCTTGAATGATGGACCACACGATTGAGTCGCTCCGTTCTTGAATGTCCGCCCGAAATGTAGCGCGGCAGCCCCTATTCTACAACCTGCGCGGGAACCCTTCAGCGTCCGCGCCGTTTGTCGCTGCCGCGGCGCCCCCCTTCGGCCAGCGTTGCCGCCACGGCGGCGCCGACCAGCACCACCACCCACGACACGTAAACCCAGACCAGAAACAGCGGCAGCGCCGCCAACGCGCCGTAGACGACCTCGTAGGTCGGCACGGTCGCAATGTAGAAGGCGAATCCGCGTTTCGCGACTTCGAAGCCCAGCGCCGCGAACAATCCGCCGGCGAGCGCGGCCCGCAGCGGAACGTGGCGCGCGGGCATCAGCAGATACAGCAGCGTGAACGCGAACGCGGTGATCGCGACGGCGAGCGGACCGACAAGGAATGGTATCGCATGCGACGCGAGCGGAACCTGCGCGACCGATTCCTCGATCAGCCAGCTGGTCGAATAGATGGCGGCCCCGATGAGCAGCGGCCCGGCGATCACTCCCAGCGCATAGATGAAAACGCGTCGGATTATCGAGCGGGGCTCGCGCGCATCCCAGATCGCGTCGATCTCGTGCTCGACGGTGGCGACCATCATGATCGCGGTGACGACGACGAGCGCGATGCTCACGCCCTGGAGGCCGGCCGCCTTGTTGGTGAAATCGACGAGATAGCCGCGGACGACCGAACTGCTCGCCGGCAACAGATGCCGCAACAGGAAGCGCTCGAGCGCGTCGAACCACTGCTGAAAGAGCGGATATCGGGCGGCGATGACGACGGCGACGGTGAGCAGCGGCACCAGTCCCAGCACCGTCACGAACGACAGCGCAGCCGCCGTCCTCCCGGTGCCGACACCGCGCAGGCGGCCGACGACGCCCACGATGAATCGGATCCAGCCCTTCACGCCCTTCCCCGCCGCGGACCGTTCACAGGAAGCGGGTCGCGAGCCACCAGGCGATCGCGGCAATGAACGCCGAGCAAGGGATCGTCAGCACCCATGCCCAGACGATCCGGCCCGCGATGCCCCAGCGCACCGCCGACAGCTTGTGCACGGCGCCGACGCCGACGATTGCGCCGGTAATCGTGTGCGTGGTCGACACCGGGACGCCGAGGGCCGTCGCGAGGAACAGCGTGATCGCGCCGCCCGTTTCCGCGCAAAAACCGCCGACCGGCTTCAGCTTCGTGATCTTCTGTCCCATCGTCTTCACGATCCGCCACCCGCCGAACAGCGTACCCAGCGCGATCGCGGCCTGACATGAGATGACGACCCAGAACGGGATCTCGGCCGCCTGGAAATCCGGGCGCAACGCGCCATAGGAAACCAGGATCAGGGCGACGACTCCCATTGTCTTCTGCGCGTCGTTGCCGCCATGGCCAAGACTGTAGAGCGATGCGGACACCAATTGCAGACGGCGAAACCAGCGGTCGACCTTGTGCGGCGTCGTGCGGAAGAAAAGCCACGCGACCGCGACCATCAGCAGCATGCCGAGCGCAAACCCCAGCAGCGGCGACAGCACGATGGCGACGCTGATCTTGAGCAGGCCGCTGCCGACCAGCGTGGAGAATCCGCCCTTGGCGACGGCGGACCCCGCCAGAGCCCCGATCAGCGCATGCGACGACGACGAAGGCAGGCCGAACCACCACGTGATCACGTTCCATGCGATAGCACCGACCAGCGTGCCCGTGAGCACGTAGTGATCGACGATCGTCGCGTCGACGACGCCCCTCCCGATCGTGTTCGCCACCGACAGACCGAAGACCAGGAACGCGATGAAGTTGAAGAACGCCGCCCAGGCCACCGCCCAATGCGGCCGCAGCACGCGCGTCGAGACGATCGTCGCGATCGAGTTCGCCGCATCGTGGAAGCCGTTCATGAAGTCGAAGGCGAGCGCCAGCGCGACCAGGAACACGACCATCGCGAAGCTGATCGAGCCCCCGCTCACGGATCGCCTCGGACAACCGCGACGTCCGCGGCCACCGATGAAGGGCCCGGCGCCGGGCCCCTCGCCGGGTGGCTCACGCGTTCTCCAGCACGATGCCTTCGATCACGTTGGCGACGTCCTCGCACTTGTCGGTGATCGACTCCAGAAGCTGGTAGACCTCCTTCAGCTTCAGGATCTGCTTGGCATCGGACTCCTCGCGGAACAGCCGCGCGAGCGCCGAGCGGAACACGTAATCGGCCTCGCTCTCGAGCCGGTCGATGTCGCCGCAGATCTTCAGGATCGCGTCGGCGTTGTCCATCGACTCCAGCTTCGCCACCGCATCCTTGACCTTGATCGTGCAGGTCACACAGATCTGTCCGAGCTTCTGCGCTTCGGGCGTGACGGCCTTGACGTCGTACAGAAAGATGCACGTCGCGACGTCCTCCATCAGGTCGAGGATGTCGTCCATCCCGGTGATGAGGCCGTGGATCTCGTCGCGGTCCAGCGGCGTGATGAACGTCCGGTGCAGCAGCTGGATCGTCTCGTGGGTAATCCGATCCGCCTGCTTTTCGTTTTTTTCGATCGCGCGGGAGCGCAGCTCCAGCTGCGAGAGGTCGGCGAGCAATTCCTGCAGCTCGACCGCCGCCTGTGCCGCCAGCGTCGCGTGCTGATTGAAGAGATCGAAGAATTTCCCTTCCCGCGGGAGCAGGCGGCCCATGATCGCGTCTTCCTTCCGTCGAAATGGGGTCGATTATCGCATTCGCTGCGGCACCGGGCCAAACCCGGCTGGCGGCGATGTAAGCTCACGTGCCGCCGTCTCGACCAATGGGCGACACCGGGCGGGCGACAGCGAACGCGCTGCTCCGACCCGCGCCCTTTCCACCGACCCAACCAAGGCCATGCCATGTCCGCGAATTCGAACCCCTCCCCCGCAACCGAGACCGCCGTCCTGGGAGGCGGCTGCTTCTGGTGTCTCGAGGCCGTGTTCGACGAACTGGCGGGGGTCACGACCGTCGAGTCGGGCTACGCCGGCGGAAACTCGGCCGACCCCAGCTATGACGAGGTCTGCGGTGGGCGCAGCGGCCATGTCGAGGTGGTGCGCGTCACGTTCGATCCCGCGCTCGTGTCGTTCCGCGACCTGCTGACGGTCTTCTTCACGATCCATGACCCGACGACGCTCAACCGTCAGGGCAACGACACCGGCACGCAGTACCGTTCGGTTGTCTTTTGCCAGACGCCGGAGCAGCGTGCGATGGCCGAGAGCGTCGTCACGGAACTCGGCGCGGCGAAGCTCTGGCGGGATCCGATCGTCACCGAAATCGCGGACGCCGCGCCATTCTACGAGGCCGAAAGCCATCATCAGGAGTATTTCGCGCGCAACGCCGGCCAGCCCTATTGCGCGGCGGTCGTCGCGCCGAAGGTCGCCAAATTCCGCAAGCACTTCACCGAGCGGTTGAAACGCGGTAGCGCCGGCTAGGCCGCCGCACGACGCCGCGACAGTACACCGGCAGCCGTCAGGCAGGCGCCGACCGACCAGAAGACCGGCGCCAGTCCAACCGTCGTGCCGAGCGCGCCGAACACCAGCGGCACCGCGACCGACATCGACTGGACGAGCGACATCCGAACGCCGACCGCCTCGCCCGTCCGACCCGGCGGCGCATGCGTGTGCAGCAGCGCCATCACCATCGGCTGACCGCTGCCCAAGCCGAGCCCTAGGCAGAACGACAGGGGCAGCAGCGTCGCCACGCTCCTGGCAAACGGGAACACGAGGTAAACCGCGCCGGCCACGAACAGTGCCCCGGTCAGCACCTGATGCTCGCCGTATCGCCGCGCGATCGCGGGCATCGCGAAGCGGACGACGAATGTCGCCGCCGCGAATGCCGACAGTACGATGCCGATCGCCGACGCGGACAACGCGAGCTTCGCGCCATAGATCGGCACGAAGATCGTGTGCAGCTCCCATCCCACCGCCAGCAGCGCGTTGATCGCGAACACCCGGCGCAGCGTTTTGTGCCGCAGCAGCGCTCTCACGCCGCCATGTTGCACGACGGCCGCCTGCGCGCGCGGGCCAGGCAGCGCCGGACGCCCGCTCGCGAGCACCGCGAGCGGAACGAACGAAATCGCGACGAATGCACCGAACGCGGCCGTGAACCCCGCATGATCAATCGTGAACCCCGCGATCAACGGGCCGAGAAAACCCGAGACTGAATAGCCGAGCGCAAGCTGACTGAAATTCGTTGCTCGTTCGCTGGGTCCGCCCAGATCGCCGGTCGCGTTCTGCGCGGCAACCTGGAACACCATGAATCCGGCGCCGACCAGGGTCGCGCTGAGGAACAGCGGCGCGAGGCCGGACACGGCAAACGGTAGCGCCGCACCGGCGACGATGCCGGTGGAGCCCAGCAGCATCGGCCGGCGCGCGCCGACGCGGTCGGTGAGGCGTCCGGCGACGACGGCGAACAGCATCGGCAGGAAGGCATAGAGCGCCATCAGCACGCCGACGACCAGCGGCGACGCGCCGCGCGACAATGCGTCGAGCGAGACGACGACGCGACTGCCCGCGAGGACCATGTGGTTCGCGACGCCGAGCAGGATCAGGCCGCCGAGCGTCCGCGCTCGCCCCGGCGCGACGCCGGTCACGATATTGCGTCCCGGATTGCCTCCGACACGAACCACCGCAGAACCGAACGCTCCGCGCAGGCGCGGCGCGCCGGGCGCTTTCCGCCGCCGCCTCCTTGCACGCCATGCGCTGTGTGACCGTCGCGCGTCGGCGGCCAGCGCCGATTCGCCCCGGTCACATCCCCACGGAGTGGAGTGATCGACGAGGCGGAGCAGGGGCCTCGTGCCTGCACGGGGATGCGACCCGAGACGATCGCAGGGGGCCGCCAGCGCGATGCATCGGAGTTGGCGCGACGCGCGACGGCGGCCCCTGCTCCCGGCTCACGGCGCCGCCTCGTTGCACGCCATGCGCTGTGTGCCCGTCGCGCGTCG
>JAAFGU010000148.1 GCA_010365205.1 Aromatoleum sp.
GCCGCGCAGGCCTGGGCGACGGTGTTCGGAATATCGTGAAACTTGAGATCGAGGAAGACGCGGAATCCGCGCTGCACCATCCAGCGCACCGGCTCCGGCCCGGCGACGACGAACATTTCCTGGCCGACCTTGAGCGCGCATACGCGCGGGTCGAGGCGGTCGGCCAGCGCCAATGCTCGCATCGGGTTCGCGAAATCGAGCGCAATGATGACCTTGGAGCCCGCCATTACGCGTATCCGTCGGGAGTTTCGGTGCGGCGCGGCGAATAGGTTTCCCACTTGCCGCAGCCGGGACAGCGCCAGTAATACTGCTTCGCGCGGAAGCCGCAGTTGTCGCATTTGTAAAGGCCGAGCCGCTTGATGTGCTGGCCGACCAGCTGCTTGACGAGTTCCAGATCGTGGCGGCGGTCGGCGGTCGCGGACATCAGCTGTGCCTCCAGCAGGCGGTCGAGTCCGAGCAGCGTCGGATTCCGCGCGAGTTCTTCCTCGATCAGCGTGGCGGCCGCCGCCGGTCCTTCCTGGGACAACGTCAGCGCGAACACTGTATTGAGCAGATCCAGCGACGGGTATTGCACCTGATACGCGCGCAGCACCCGCAGGCCCTGCGCCACGTTGCCGGACTTGCGGTACGCGTCGGCGAGGCGCTCGGCGACCAGCGCCAGGAAGGCCGGATTCTGCGACTCGATCCGCTGCCATGCCGCAATCGCGGCGTCGAGCGCGCCTTGCTGTACCTCGGCATCGCCCAGCAGCATCGTTGCCCGCGCGCAGGCCTTGTATTCGGCCAGCGCCTGATCGAGGTACCCGCGTGCGGCCGCGAAGTCGGACTTCAGCAGCGCCGCCTGCGCGAGCTCGCAGTCGTAGTGGGCGATCTCGCGATAGTACGGCTGCTTGGCGATTGCCTCCATCCGCCGAGTGACGGCAATCGCCTTCGGCCAGTCCTTCTCCTGCTCATAGATCGAGAGCAGAAAACCGAGCGACGGGTGCTCGAACGTCGTGCCCGCGAGTTTGGTGAAGAGTTCCTCGGCGCGGTCGAGCAGCCCGGCCCGGTGAAAGTCCTGCGCCAGTTCGAAGGTCGCCGCCTGCCGCCGGTCCGCCGGAAGGTCCGGCCGGTCGAGAAGATTCTGATGCATCCGGATTGCGCGTTCGACCTCGCCTTGCCGCCGAAACAGGCTGCCAAGCGCGAAGTGAAGGTCGATCGTCTGCGGATCGACCTTGACCACTTCGATGAACGATTCGATGGCCTTGTCCGGCTGCTCGTTCAGCAGGAAATTGAGGCCGCGAAAATACGACAGCGGCAGCGCGCGCGATTCGCGCAGCAGATGCTTGATGTCGATACGCGCCGCGATCCAGCCCAGTGCGAAAAAGACCGCCGGTATCGGCAGCAGCCACCACAGCTCGAAATCCATGGATGCGCGGGTTGGAGAGTCGTCGGAGGCGGTGGGCGAGCGTGGCGGAGCCGGCTCAGACCCCGTCGACGGGCCGTTCGCCGCGCTCGAAGCCCGGACCGGAAGCCGGCGCGGCACCCGGAATTCCGCCGGTCTGCGACCAGTCGGGCGCCGGCGCTGCGGTTCCCTTCCGGTGCTCGCGCCGCATGCGGCTGATCTGCCGTTTCAGTCGGGCCGAGCGCATTGCGCCGGCGAGGAGGCCCGCCGCGACGCCGACCGCAAACGCGATCAGCACGATGAAGATCAGCGGTGCCTGCCAGCTCCACCAATGATAGAACTTGAGCGTCACCAGCTCGGAGTTCTGCAGCGACAGGAACAGCAGCGCGAGGAACAGCGCGGCGCCGACGATCCAGCGCAGAACTTGCATCATGGGCTCCCGGAGAAGGAACGGGCGGCGTCATCAGGGCGGGGACGAACGCCCCGCGCATGATAACTCCGCCCGACGCGGGTCATGCCTGTTTCTTGAGCTCGACCCGCTCGTTCTCGAAATCGACCCGCTCGCGCAATTCCTTGCCGGCCTTGAAGTGCGGCACGTGCTTTTCCGGCACCTGCACCTTCTCGCCGGATTTTGGATTGCGTCCGGTTCGCGGCGGCCGGTAGTTCAGGCCGAAGCTGCCGAACCCGCGGATTTCGATGCGCTCCCCTTTGGCCAGGCTTTCGGCCATGGCGTCGAGGATCATCTTGACCGCAAGTTCGGCATCTTTCGCGACCAGCTGCGGGAACTGCACCGCCAGGCGGTCGATCAGCTCCGATTTGGTCATCACGCCGCCTGCTTACTCGTTGGTCTTGTTGTCCATCTTCGCGCGAAGCAGCGCACCGAGATTGGTCGTTCCCGTATTCACGCCTGCATTGTCCGCCTTCACCGTTTGGATCACCTCGGTCTCGTCGGCGTGGTCCTTGGCCTTGATCGAGAGGTTGATCGAGCGGTTCTTGCGGTCGATGTTGATGATCATCGCGGTGACCGGATCACCTTCCTTCAGGTGAGTCCGGATATCTTCGACGCGGTCGCGCGCGACTTCCGAAGCGCGCAGATAGCCCTCGACGTCGCCGTCGAGCGCGATCACCGCGCCCTTGCCGTCCAGCGAGCGTACGGTGCCGTTCACGACGTTGCCCTTGTCGTGGGTCGCGACGTAGTTCGAGAATGGGTCTCCGTCGAGCTGCTTGATCCCGAGCGAGATCCGCTCGCGTTCGACGTCGATCGCCAGCACGACGGCTTCGACTTCCTGGGCCTTCTTGTAATCGCGCACCGCGGCTTCACCGGGGAGCGTCCAGGAGAGGTCGGAAAGGTGGACGAGGCCGTCGATGCCGCCAGGGAGGCCGACAAACACGCCGAAGTCGGTGATGGACTTGATCTGGCCCGTCACCTTGTCGCCTTTCTTGTGGTTCATCGCGAAATCGTCCCACGGGTTCGACATGCACTGCTTCATGCCGAGCGATATGCGACGGCGTTCCTCATCTATTTCGAGGATCATCACTTCGACCTCGTCGCCGAGCTGCACGACCTTTGTCGGATGGATGTTCTTGTTGGTCCAGTCCATTTCGGAAACGTGCACCAAGCCCTCGATCCCCGACTCGATCTCGACGAACGCGCCGTAATCGGTGATGTTGGTGACCTTGCCGAACAGCCGCGTGCTCTGCGGATAGCGACGGCCGAGGCCGACCCACGGGTCCTCGCCGAGCTGCTTCATACCGAGCGAGACACGGTTCTTTTCCTGATCGAACTTGAGGATCTTGGCGGTGACTTCGTCGCCGACCGCCAGCACTTCCGACGGGTGTTTGACGCGACGCCACGCGAGGTCGGTGATGTGGAGCAGGCCATCGATGCCGCCCAAGTCGACGAACGCGCCGTAATCGGTGATGTTCTTCACGATCCCCTTGACCGTCGCGCCTTCCTGCAGCGTCGACAGCAGCTTTTCGCGTTCCTCGCCCAGGCTCGCTTCGAGCACCGCACGGCGGGAGACGACGACGTTGTTACGCTTGCGATCGAGCTTGATGACCTTGAACTCGAGTGGCTTGTTCTCGTAGGGCGTCGTGTCCTTGACCGGACGAATGTCGACCAGCGAGCCTGGCAGGAACGCGCGGATTCCATTGACCATGACCGTCAGTCCGCCCTTGACCTTGCCGGTGACCAGCCCGGAAACGATCAGGCCCTGTTCCATCGCGGCTTCGAGGTCGTGCCACGCCTTCAGCCGTTTTGCCTTGTCGCGCGACAGCTTGGTTTCGCCGTAGCCGTCTTCGAGGCTCTCGATCGCGACGGTGACGAAATCGCCGGCCTTGACTTCGATTTCGCCCTGATCGTTCTTGAATTCCTCGATCGGAATGAAGCTTTCCGATTTTAGGCCCGCATTGACGACCACGATGTTGAAGTCGACGCGGACTACTTCGGCGGTGATCAATTCACCCTGGCGCATCTCCTGCCGGGTGAGGGACTCCTCGAACAGCGCCGCGAAGTTCTCCATCGGAGGTGCGGGATTTGCGGATGCGATGCTGGTGGTGGCAGTAGCCATGTGGGTTGGTTCCTTCTGGGTCGATAAACCGCCGATGGCGAGAACCCTATTTCTCGCGGGGCGGGCTGGTTGTGGATTCAGTCCGGATGCGCCGGCTACAGCGCGCGCGGACGGCCCTTTGCACTGACCGGCTGGCGGGCGATCCCCTTGCGGAGTTCGCCCGGCCGGCCGTAACGCCTGACCTGCGACTGATCGCCCATTGCCTACCGCTTCTTCGCCTGGAACTGCTCCAGCACGAAACCGATGGCGTCGTCGATCGTCATGTTCGTCGTATCCAGGATCGCCGCATCGGCGGCGGGCTTGAGCGGGGCTGCTGCCCGGCCGGCGTCGCGCGCGTCGCGGTCCCGGATATCGCGCAAAAGACCGTCCAGTGTACTGGAGATTCCTTTTTCGATCAACTGCTTATGTCGGCGCCGCGCCCGCTCCTCGGCACTTGCCGTCACATAGACCTTCACCGGGGCGTCGGCGAACACCACCGTCCCCATGTCGCGGCCGTCGGCGACGAGTCCTGGCTGCCGCCGGAACGCTCGCTGCCTCGAGTAGAGGGCGGTCCGCACGGCCGGGTGAACGGCAACGCGGGAGGCGCCGGCGCTCACCGCCTCGCTGCGGATGGCCTCGGTGACGTCGCGGCCGTCGAGCCGGACGCGGTCGCCGTCGAACACCACGTCGAGGCCCTCGGCCGCAGCTCCCAGACGCTTCTCCGCATCGAGCGGAATGCCCTTCCCGATCGCTTGAAGGGCGACCAGCCGGTAGAGCGCGCCGCTGTCCAGCAGATGGAACCCGAGCGCCCGCGCGACCCCGGCGGCGATCGTGCCCTTCCCCGAGGCAGCCGGGCCGTCGACGGCAATCACCGGAACCGCGTCCTCAGCCATCGTCATCGTGGTGGCGGTGAATCGTGCGCAATGGCGCGAAACGCCGCGAAATACTCGGGAAACGTCTTGCGCACGCAATCCGGGTCGTTGATCCGTACCGGCACACCGCCCAGCGCGGCGAGCGAAAAGCACATGGCGATCCGATGGTCGTCGTAGGTATCGATCGTCGCCGCCTTGAGCGACCCCGGCGGGAAGACGGTGAGATGATCGGCGCCCGCGTCGACGCGGGCGCCGAGCTTGCCCAGTTCCGCCGCCATCGCCGCGATGCGGTCGGTTTCCTTCACTCGCCAGCTGGCAATGCCCGTCAGTGTCGTCGGGCCTCGCGCGAACAGAGCGACTACCGCGAGCGTCATCGCGGCGTCCGGAATCGCGAGGCAATCGATTGTCACTCCGGTCAACGCGCGCCCCGCCGACGCTTCGATCCAGTCGTCGCCGGAGTGGACGAGCGCTCCCATTTGCGCCAGCGCGTCGGCGAACGCGACGTCGCCCTGGATCGAGTGACGGCCGACACCGGTGACCCGAACCGGGCCTCCGCCGATTGCACCCGCAGCAAGAAAGTATGACGCGGACGAGGCATCGCCCTCGACATGAATAGCGCCGGGGCTTGCGTAGCGCGCGCCCGCTGGCACCCGGAACGACTGCCAGCCGCCCTGCTCGACGGCGACGCCGAACCGGCCCATCAGGTTGGTGGTGATGGCGACGTAGGGCTTCGAAATCAGGTCGCCGACCACGTCGACGGTCAGCGCCCGGCGGGTCCTCGCGGTCACCAGCGGCAGCGCCATCAGCAACGCGGACAGAAACTGACTCGACACGTCCCCGCGCATGGCAACGCGCTCCGGTTCTCCCGTGCGGCCGGGGCCGATTGCCAGCGGCGGGTAGCCGGCGTCTCCGGCGTAACGAATGTCCGCGCCGAGCGCACGCAAGGCGTCGACGAGGTCGCCGATCGGACGCTCATGCATCCGCGCGACCCCGGAGAGCTCGTACGCGCCGCCCGCCAGCGCCAGCACCGCGGTCAGCGGCCGGAACGCCGTGCCGGCATTGCCGAGAAAAAGCGCCGCCTGCCTGGCCGGAATCGTTCCGGCGGCGCCGTGAACGACAAAATCGCGCGTCGCGCCGATCCGTTGAACGCGGATCCCCAGCGCCGAGAGCGCGTCCTGCATCCGGTCGATATCGTCGGCATCGAGTAAGCCCCGCACCGTCGTGTCGCCGGTCGCCAGCGCCGCGAGCAGCAGCGTCCGATTGGAGATGCTCTTCGAACCCGGAAGCGAGACAGTCCCGGACGTATGCGCAACCGGGGCGAGATCGAGGAATCCTTTCGCCGTGGCAGCGGCTCCCGTCATCGGCGCGCTCCGCTGTTCACGACTCGCGCGGCCCGTCGGCGGGCACTGGCGCGGCATCCATCGCATGCCGGGCGCCCCAGGCCCGGCGCGCCGAGC
>JAAFGU010000149.1 GCA_010365205.1 Aromatoleum sp.
GCCCGCGCGCACCCTCTTCCCGCAGCCCGTGCAGCGCCTAGGCGGCTGGCGCCGACTCCGACGGCGCTGCCGGTGCCGCGGCGTCTTCCGCCGCCGCCTTCATCGACAGCCGCAGACGGCCCTTGTCGTCGGCTTCGAGCACCTTGACGCGTACGACCTGGCCTTCCTTCACGTAGTCGGAGACCTGGTTGACGCGCTCCTTGGCGATCTGCGAGATGTGCAGCAGGCCGTCCTTGCCGGGCAGCACCTGCACAATGGCGCCAAAATCGAGGAGGCGCAGCACCGTGCCTTCGTAGACGCGGCCGACTTCGACTTCCGCGGTGATGTCCTCGATCCGCTTCTTGGCCACGTTGCAGGCGTCGGCGTTGACCGAGGCAATGGTGATCGTGCCGTCGTCCTGGATGTCGATCGTGGTGCCGGTCTCTTCGGTCAGCGCGCGAATCACGGCGCCGCCCTTGCCGATCACGTCGCGGATCTTCTCCGGGTTGATCTTGAAAGTCATCATCCGCGGCGCGTGCTGCGAGACTTCGGTGCGCGCGTGCGGCATCGCCTGCTGCATCAGGTGCAGGATGTGCATCCGGCCCTCGCGCGCCTGCGCCAGCGCCACCGCCATGATTTCCTTGGTGATGCCCTGGATCTTGATGTCCATCTGCAGGGCGGTGACGCCGCGGTCGGTGCCGGCGACCTTGAAGTCCATGTCGCCAAGATGATCCTCGTCGCCGAGGATGTCGGTCAGCACGGCGAAGCGGGGGCCATCCTTGATCAGGCCCATCGCGATTCCGGCGACGTGCGCCTTGGTCGGCACGCCGGCGTCCATCAGCGCGAGGCTCCCGCCGCACACCGAGGCCATCGACGAACTGCCGTTGGACTCGGTGATCTCGGACACGACGCGGATCGAATATGCGAACTCCTCGGCCGTGGGCAGGACCGCGAGCAGTGCGCGCTTGGCCAGGCGGCCGTGGCCGATTTCGCGGCGCTTGGGCGTGCCGACGCGGCCGGTCTCGCCGGTCGCGTACGGCGGCATGTTGTAGTGGAGCATGAAGCGGTCGGTGTACTCGCCCATCAGCGCGTCGACCCGCTGCTCGTCACGCGCGGTGCCCAGCGTCGCGACGACCAGCGCCTGCGTCTCGCCGCGAGTGAACAGCGCCGAGCCGTGGGTGCGTGGCAGTACGCCTGTGCGGATGGCAATCGGCCGCACGGTGCGGGTGTCGCGGCCGTCGATTCGCGGCTCGCCGGACAGGATCTGGTTGCGCACGATCTTCGCCTCGAGCTCGAACGCAAAATCGTTGACGAGGTTGGCGTAGCCGGGCTTGGCATCGGCGGGGACGCAGTCGGCGATCAGCTTGGCGTGGATCTCCTTCAGCTTCTGCTGGCGCGCCTGTTTGGTCCGCAGTTGATACGCCTCGCGCAGCGGGGCTTCGACGGCGGCGGTGACGGCGGCGATCATCGCTTCGTCCTTGGCTGGCGGCTGCCAGTCCCACAGCGGCTTGCCGCCCGCTTCGACTAGCTCGTGGATCAGGTTGATGACCGCCTGCTGCTGCTGGTGGCCGAACACGACGGCACCGAGCATCACTTCCTCGGGGAGCTCGTTGGCTTCGGACTCGACCATCAGAACTGCCGCCTCGGTACCGGCGACGACGAGATTGAGATGCGACGTCGCGAGTTCCGTCTTGGTCGGGTTGAGCGAGTACTGGCCGTCGATGTAACCGACGCGCGCGCCGCCGACCGGACCGTTGAAAGGCACGCCGGCAAGCATCAACGCGGCCGATGCACCGATCATCGCCGGAATGTCCGGGTCGATTTCCGGATCCACCGACATCACCGTGGCGATCACCTGCACTTCGTTGAAGAAGCCGTCAGGGAAGAGCGGGCGAATCGGGCGGTCGATCAGGCGCGAGGTCAGCGTTTCCTTTTCCGACGGCCGGCCTTCGCGCTTGAAGAAGCCCCCGGGGATCTTTCCCGCGGCGTAGGTCTTCTCCTGATAGTCGACGGTCAGCGGAAAGAAGTCCTGACCGGGCTTCGCGGTCTTGGCGAATTGCGCAGTGACGAGCACGACGGTGTCGTCGAGGCTCACCAGGACGGCACCGGCGGCCTGACGCGCGATCTCGCCGGTTTCCAGCGTCAGCGTATGGCGGCCGTACTGAATCGATTTCTTGATGGGGTTCACGTTGTCCTCGTTATCCGGAAATGCAAATGGCCGCGCTGCTCGGGGCGCGGCCATCGGCGTTGTTCGTTTGGTTGGTCTGCAGCGGCAGCATGGGAAAAGCGCGGGGAAGGCGCGGTGGTTCGAATGCCGTGGCGACGACTAGCGTCGGTCGGGCCTCTGCGGCTTTCCCCGTCGTCCCCTACTTGCGCAGCCCGAGTTTCTCGATCAGGGTGCGGTAGCTTTCCGCGCTGCTCGTCTTG
The DNA here is from genome assembly GCA_010365205.1 of Aromatoleum sp. Classification (GTDB taxonomy): domain Bacteria; phylum Pseudomonadota; class Gammaproteobacteria; order Burkholderiales; family Casimicrobiaceae; genus CAIWHR01. Next base: position 2,407 of record JAAFGU010000149.1, read on the forward strand.
AGATAGTCGAGCAGCTTGCGGCGACGCGACACCATCCGCAGCAGGCCGCGCCGCGAGTGGTGATCCTTCGTGTTGGCCTTGAAGTGATCGGTGAGGCCGTTGATACGGGCGGTGAGTAGCGCGATCTGCACTTCCGGCGAGCCGGTGTCGCCTTTGATGCGCTGGTAATCGGCGATAACCTTCGCCTTGTCGTGCACGGTACCTGCCATTGCTGTCGTCCTTCTCTCTCGATCGAGTTGTCGCGTATTGTTGCAGCGGCCCGTTGTAGCGGCTCGCAAAGTCCAAAATTATACTCTGAAAAATGCTTAGGATTCAAGCGCTAAACTGCCCACGCCGAGGCCGGCCGCTCACCGGCGGACCGCGGTTCGCCGTGCCCGGGGGCGATGTTCACGCCGGTGCCGTGCCGTCGGTTCGCGCGAGCCGAACGGCGCAGAGCACGCCGCCAGCGGCCTCGACGACCCCGAGAAAGCGTCCGCCGACGGCATAGCAGCGGTAGCGCCCGGGGGCTTGCCCCGGCGCCGCGGCCTCCTGCCCATACTCCAGCGCTCGTGCACGCGCCGCGTCGACGTCGAGTCGGGGCATCCCCACCAGCGGTGCATCGACCGGGAGCAGCAGAGCGTCCCGCTCGGCGGGATTCATCTGCTCCAGCACGTCCAGCGTCACCGCCTGTTCCAGCGCGAACGGCCCGGTTCGCGTTCGCACGAGCGCTGCGAGATGGGCGCAGCTTCCGAGGGCCGCGCCCAGATCCTCCGCGAGCACGCGGACGTAGGTCCCCTTCCCGCACGCGACACCCAGCACGGCAGTAGGCGGCACCCACTCGAGAATTTCGAGCGCATGGATATCGACCTCGCGCGCGACGCGCGGGATCTCGACGCCGGCCCGCGCGTACTCGTAGTAGTTTCGTCCCTGGTATTTGAGCGCCGCATAGCGCGGAGGCACCTGCGCGATGCGCCCGATGAAGGAGGGCAGCACCGCTTCGAGATCGGCCCGCGAAAACGCCACCGGCTTCTCGTCGACGATCTCGCCCTCTGCGTCGCCGGTCGTCGTTGCGACGCCGAAATGTACGGTCGCGACGTACGCCTTTTCCGCGTCGAGCAGCGACTGCGCGAACTTGGTCGCGTCGCCCAAGCAGAGCGGCAGGAGCCCCGACGCAAGCGGATCGAGCGTACCGGTATGGCCGGCCTTTTCCGCGGCGAATAGCCGCTTTGCCCGTTGCAGCGCGGCGTTCGACGACAGGCCGCTCGGCTTGTCGAGCAGCAGCACGCCGTCGACCCGCCGGCGCACAGACCGGATGGGCCGGACGGAAGGCGCCGTCATTCGGGCGGCAGCTTGCGGTCGGCGGCGACCGCGTCGTCGATGATCTGCGACAGCCGCATCCCGGATTCGATCGAATCATCGTAGGTGAAATGCAGCTGCGGCACCGAGTAGAGGTTCAGCCGGTGCGACAGCGCCGTGCGCAGGAATCCCGCCGTGTGCTGCAGCGCCTCGACCGCCTCGGCGGCGTGATCGCGGCCGGCGAGGTGCGTGAAGAACACCTTCGCATGCGAAAGATCGGGCGAAACCTCGATCTCGGTGATCGTGACGCGCCCGACGCGCGGATCCTTCACTTCGTCGCGCAGGAGCTGCGCCAGTTCCTTCTGGATCTGGTCACCTACGCGTTGCGCGCGCTGCGTGTGCTTTTTCACGGTCGATAGTGGCGGCGTCGGGTGGCGGAGATCGGAAACACGTCCGGTGAGGCCGCAACAGGCACCGGCCCGGTTTTCCTTCGTACGTACCGTCGGCCGCTCGCTCCTGCGGATGCCTACAGCGTTCGCGACACTTCGACGATTTCGTAGGCTTCGAGCTGATCGCCCTTCTCGATGTCGTTGAAGTTCTTGATCGACAGGCCGCACTCGAAGCCGCCCTTCACCTCGCGAACGTCGTCCTTGAAGCGTTTCAGCGAGTCCAGTTCGCCGTCGTGGATGACGACGTTGGCGCGCAGCACACGCACGCGCGAGCCGCGCTTGACCACGCCGTCGAGCACATAGCAACCCGCGACCGTGCCGACCTTGGATATCTTGTAGACCTCGCGCACTTCGACCAGGCCGGTCTGGCTTTCCTTTTTCTCGGGCGTCAGCATGCCCGAAAGCGCCGCCTTCACTTCGTCGACGGCGTCGTAAATGATGTTGTAGTAGCGGATGTCCACACCACTGTGCGCGGCGAGCTTGCGCGCCGCGACGTCGGCCCGCACGTTGAAGCCGACCACAACCGCCTTCGAGGCCAGCGCGAGGTTGATATCGGACTCGGTGATGCCGCCGACGGCCGCGTGGACAATGTTGACCTTGACCTCGGCGGTCGACAGCTTGGTCAGCGCCTGCGTCAGCGCCTCGTAGCTGCCCTGCACGTCCGCCTTGACGATCAGCGCCAGCGACTTGATCGCATCTTCGGCCATCTGGTCGAACATGTTCTCGAGCTTGGCGGCCTGCTGCTTGGCCAGCTTCACGTCGCGGAACTTGCCCTGGCGGAAGAGTGCGATCTCGCGGGCCTTGCGCTCGTCCCCCAGCACCATGACGTTCTCGCCGGCCAGCGGCACGTCCGACAGGCCCTGGACCTCGACCGGGATTGCCGGACCCGCGGCCTGCACCGGCTTGCCGTTCTCGTCGGTCATCGCGCGCACACGGCCGAACACGGCGCCAGCGAGCACGATGTCGCCGCGCTTCAGCGTTCCCGAATGCACGAGCACCGTCGCCACCGGACCCTTGCCCTTGTCGAGGCGAGATTCGATGACGATGCCTTTCGCCGGCGCATCCTTCGGCGCCTTCAGTTCGAGCACCTCCGCCTGCAAGAGGATTGCGTCGAGCAGTTCGTCGATGCCCTTGCCGGTCTTCGCCGACACGGGAATGAACTGGACCTCGCCGCCGTACTCTTCGGGAATCACGCCTTCGGCGACCAGCTCCTGCTTGACCCGTTCCGGATTCGCCTCCGGCTTGTCGATCTTGTTCATCGCGACGACGATCGGCACGTTGGCCGCCTTGGCGTGGGCGACGGCTTCCTTCGTCTGCGGCATCACGCCGTCGTCCGCAGCGACGACCAGCACGACGATGTCGGTGACCTTGGCACCACGGGCGCGCATCGCCGTGAACGCCTCGTGGCCGGGCGTGTCGAGAAACGTGATGACACCCTTGCTCGTCTGCACGTGATACGCGCCGATATGCTGGGTGATCCCGCCCGCTTCGCCGCTCGCCACGCGTGCGCGGCGAATGGTGTCCAGCAGTGAAGTCTTGCCGTGGTCGACGTGACCCATCACGGTGACGACCGGCGGCCGCGGTTCGGCCTCGACGCCGGAGGCGTCCTGGGTCTCCGCAAGCAGCGAATCCGGGTCGTCGAGCTTGGCCGGAATCGCCTTGTGGCCCATTTCCTCGACCAGGATCATCGCCGTCTCCTGGTCGAGCATCTGGTTGATCGTGACCATCTGGCCCAACTTCATCAGCGCCTTGATGAGCTCCGTGGCCTTGACCGACATCTTGTGCGCGAGATCGGCCACCGTGATCGTCTCGGGGACCGCGACTTCGCGAACCAACGGGCCGGATTGTGCGGCAGCGCCCTCGCCTCCTTCTTCGTCGTGGCGCCGGTGGCCCACCTTCGGTTGCCGCCAGCTGGCCGCGGCAGTGCCGCCGGTCACGTCGCCGCGCAGCTTCAATGCACGGCGGCGCGCCGCTTCTTCCTGGAACGCGATGCCCTTCTTGGCCGGCCTCGCCTTTTCGCCGGGCTTGGCTGCCGGCCGATGCAACGTGCCTTCGGTCGGCACCTTCGCCGCGATCGCCGCGATCGCCGCGGCCGTTGGGGACGGTTGGGGCGCCGGCACCGC
>JAAFGU010000150.1 GCA_010365205.1 Aromatoleum sp.
TCGGCCGGCGCCAAGCGCGCGTCGGAGAGCGCATCCGCGATCGACCGGGCGACCCCGTCGCCGTCCGCACGGACGCCGACCAGGCCTTCGGCTTCGCAGGCGTAACCGCCGCCGAGAATCTCCCCCAGCACCGGCGCATTGCGGGCGGCGGCCGAGGCTTCCGTTTCGAGGATCAGCGCGCCCGAGCCCTCGCCGAACAGGCTGCCGTCGTGGCGCGCATCGAACGGCCGCAACGCCTCCGACGCGAGGAGGCCGAGGCGGTGATAGTAGAGCTGCATCTGAGGCTCGATCGGCGCGTCGTGACCGACGGCCACCGCGCGGTCGGCTTCGCCGGTACGCAAGGCTTCCGCGGCTTCGATGACCGCCAGCGTGCCGCCAACGCTGTGATTGGTGATGCAGGCGTTCGCTCCCTTCAGCCCGTGACGGATTCCGATGTGCCCGAGCACGTTGTTCGGCAGTGTGCGCAGCAGCCACATCGGATTGACGACGCCGGGAAGCTCGCGACCGAATGCCGAGAGCTCGTTGCCGGCCGCGGTCATCAGCGGAAAGTATTCGTACTGGTTCTGATAGTTGCCGCCGCCCGAGCCGACATAGACGCCGGTGCGGTCGCTGTAGACCGCGGCGGCGCCTGCATCCAGCGTGTCGCGATGCGCGGTGAGGCCGGACGACGCGATCGCGCGGCCGGCGGCGTAGAGGCCGAGGAGGTCGGTGCGCCGGATAAGCTTGTGCAGCTTGCGATCCTCGACCAGCGCGCGCGGATTGAAGTCGGCGATCTCGCCCGCGGCGCGGATCGGCCAGCCGGTCGTGTCCCACTGCGTGATCGGGCCGATCACCGAGCGTCCCGCGCGCACGACGTCGAGAATTTCCTCGGGCGACATGCCGGCGGCGCAGACGGCGGCGGCGCCGGTGACAAGGACTTTGGGGGTGGCCATGATTCGCGTCGCGTCGCGCTCAGGTACCACCGCCGGCACCGGCGCCGACGGACGCGGTCAGGCCGTCCACGTCTTCCGGGTTGCGCAGCACGACACAGCTGTTGGAGCCGCCGAAGCCGAAGGAATTCGACATCGCCACGCGAATGCGTTGCCGTCGCGGCGCGCCGACGATGAGGTTCAGATCGCAGTCCGGGTCGCGCTCGACGTAGTTGGCGTTGATCGGCATCTCGCCGCGGTCGATCGCCAGCGCGCATACTGCCACCTCGACCGCGCCGGCGGCCGCGATCAGGTGACCCATCGTGCTCTTGGTCGAGCTCACGTGGACGCGATCGATGCCGTCACCGAACACCACGTGCGTCGCCGCGCTCTCGCTGCGATCGTTCATCGGCGTGGACGTGCCGTGGGCGTTGAGGTAATCGACGTCGGCCGGCGTGGCGCCCGCGTCGGCGAGCGCCGCACGCATCGCCTGGATCGGCCCGTCGCCGTCGGGAGGCGAATCGGTGATCCGGTAGCTCGACAACGAATTGCCGTCGCCGGCGAGTTCGGCGTAGATATGGGCGCCGCGCGAGCGCGCCGACTCCCATTCCTCGAGCACCAGAAAGCCGGCGCCTTCGCCGAGCAGGAAGCCGTTGCGCGTCGCGTCGAACGGCCGGCTCGCGCGCTGCGGCGTCGCATTGTCGGGCGACAGCGCAGACAGCAGGCAGAAGCCCCCGATGCCGATCGGGCTGATCATCGAATCGAAGCCGCCGGCGAGCGCGCGGTCAACGGCGCCGCGGCGGATCAGCTTCAACGCGGTGCCCAGTGCCTGGCCGCCGGAGGCGCATGCCGTATGCACCGACGTCGCGTAGCCGCGGATGCCGTAGCGACGCGTCAGCAGCGAAAGGCCGGCGGTGGCCTGGCTGCGGCAGAACACCAGCGGATTGTTGGCCGCGGGGTCGGTGAGCAGCAGATCGGGATGGAGTTCACCGTCGGCGGCGGAATGACGATGGGTGACGTCGAGATCGACGTACTCGGAGGTCATCATTCCGGCGCCCACCGCGCAGCCCCAGCGGGCGCCGGTGCCGGCCGTCGGACGGATGCCCGCGTCCTGAAACGCCTGTTCGGCAGCCGCGAGGGCGAACAGATGCGATCGGTTCGCGAACTTCATCAGCTTGCGATCGCCGATGACGGCGGCGCCGTCGAATCCCTTCACCTCGGCGGCGATGTGCGTGGAGAACCCGCTTGCATCGAACACCGAGATTTCGCCGCCGCCACTCCTGCCCGTGAGCAGCGCGTCCCACGTCGTGGCGACGTCGTTGCCAACCGGCGTGACCAGGCCGATGCCGGTGATCGCGACGCGGCGCTTGCCGGCCATCAGCGGTCGTCCAGGGCGGCGACTTCGAGCCGCGCCGTCGCAACCGGCTTGCCCTCGACGCGCGCCGTCATCGCGATGGTGGCATGGCCGTCGGCGGGCGGCGTCAGGTCCGCGGCAAGTTCGAGCGTCTGTCCCGGGAGCGTGAACGCGCGGACCTTGACCCGGGTCATCCGCGCCGGAACGAGCGTCTTTCCGGCGGGCCAGTGCGGCGCCTGCGCGGCGAGTTCCATCGCCATTCCGATCTGCGCATCGAGGAGCAACGTGGCCGGATACACCGGACGCCGCGGAAAATGGTCGGCGAAGTACGGCGCCGACGCGGGCACCCGCAGTATCGCCGTCGCCGACTGACCCGGCACCCCGGCGCCGACGTCGATCGCGGCCGGCGCGATGCCATGAAAACGTCCCGGCGGCGCGCCGGCGCCGCGCAGCAATTCGAAGCGCTCGCGCAACGCTGCCGGCGAATCGAACTCCTCGACCGGCAGCATCGCGCCGAAGCAATCGGACAGCTCGAGCACGCGGACGCCGCCGACTTCGGCCCAGCCGGCATACGAGACGGCCTCGTCGTCGCAACTCTCGATCTGCGCAGTCAGCACGAGCGTGTCGCCAGGCGCCGCGTTACCGAGGAAACGCGTCTGCCCGGCCAGCGCGGCAACGGGTCGGCCGCGAAAATCGACATGCGCCATCGCGACCCATGCCGCGAGCTGGCCGACCGCTTCCGCGACGAGGCAGGCCGGAAATGCCGGCAGGCCCGGCGGCACCGCGAACGTGCCGCGAGCGCCTCGTCCGGGGGCGAATTCGGTGATGCGGTCGACAAAGGAAAACGCGGCGAAATGCTCAGCCATGCCGCCCCCGCTCCCGCTCGAGTTCAAGCGCCGCGCACCTGCGCGCCATCAGGCGGCGGCCGGCGCTTCCCGTTGCGCGCTGATGACGAGCTTGCAGAACGTCTCGGGCGTGAACAGCCGCGGAATGTCCTTGACCTTCATCGGCATCTTGAAGCGCTCGGCGGGGACTTCGGACAGATAGGCGCGCAACTGCGTCATGCCGGCATCGGTGACGATCCCCTTGTGCTCGAATTCGGCCTCGGAGAGCGTGCCACGCGCGTTCTCGATGACCTTGCCACGCGGGATCTTCACCTTGAACGCTCGTTCCAGCCGGAAGACCATGTCGAGGAAGTCGATCGACTCGGCGTCGAGATCCTCGATCAGCGAGACGTCGAGCCTGACGTCGGCGAGGTCGCAGCCCAGCGCGTCGGCCACGGTATCGGCGACGGTCGGGAAGACCTCCATGATTTGTTCTTGGGTGATTTCCGCAGCCATTCTGGTCACTCCATTTTGAAGCCGCCGTCTATGCTCAACACCTGCCCGGTCACATAATTCGCGTACGCGGAGGCGAGGAACCACACTGCATAGGCAATCTCTTCGGGTTTGCCGTAACGTCTCAACAGGATACGGGATTTCACTTCGTCGCCGGCCATCTCGCGGACGTCGGCCGACATCTCGGTCTCGATGACGCCAGGGGCGACGCAGTTGACGTTGATCTTGCGCGGTGCGAGCTCGACCGCCAGTGCCCGCGTGAATGCGTTGATCGCGCCCTTGCTGGCCGCGTAGTTGGTCTGCCCGCGCCCGCCCTTGTCCCCGGCGACCGAGCTGATGTTGACGATCCTGCCGGCGCGCTTCGAAATCATGTGCGGGGCGACGGCGCGCGTCACGTTGAACACGCCCTTTACGTTGGTGTCGATCACCGCGTCGACATCATCGTCGTCGAACGCCGCGAGCGGATTGTCGCGGATGGTCCCGGCGTTGTTGACTAGGATGTCGATGCGCCCGCAGCGTTCGGCGACGCCGTCGACGACGGCGGAGCAGGCCTTCGAGTCGCGGATGTCGACCTTGATCGCGGCGATCTTGCGCCCGTTGGCGCGCCCGGCGGCGACGACGTCATCGGCCGCCGCGTCATTGTCGCGATAGAAGAACGTGACGTCGGCGCCCTCGGCGGCGAAGAGCAGGACGATCGCGCGGCCGATACCGCGGCTGCCGCCGGTCACGATTGCGGTCTTGCCGGCGATGCCTGCGTCGAGATCCATGGGGTCAGCCCGAGATCGCGAAGCCGCCGTCGACGAACAGCGTGTGACCGTTGATCATCGCGGCCTCCGGAAGGCAGAGCAGATACACGGCGCCGGCGACGTCCTGCGGCGTCAGCACCGGGCCCGCCGGCGTGCGCCGCGCGAAGTTGGCGAGGAGCTCCTCGCGGTTCGGGAAATAGGCGAGCGCGTCGGTGTCGACGACGCCCGCACTGACGGCGTTGACGCGGATGCCGCGTGGCCCCAGCTCCTGCGCCAGCGCGCGCACCAGCGCCTCCAGCGCCGCCTTCGACGCGCCGATGAAGCCGTAATCCGGCATCGCGCGGGAGGCGCCCAGGCTCGACATCGCGATGACGCGCGCGCCGGCCGGCATCAGGTCGAGGCCGCGCTGGGTGAGCAGATTCAGCGCCAGCGCGTTGGTCTCCATGCACCAGCGCCAGTGCTTCAACGTCATCTCGATGGTCGGCTTCAGCACGCCGCTCGCCGCATTGCTGACCAGGATGTCGAGACGGTCGAAGTGCCTGCGAAATTCGGCGAAGAGTTCGTCGACGCTGTCGGGGACGCCGACGCTGCCGGAGATGGCGACGGCGCGCCGGCCGAGCGCGCGAATCGCGGCGCAGAGGCTTTCCGCCTCGTCCGCGCTGTTGTAGTAATTGGCGGCGACATCGGCACCCTCGGCGGCGAGTTTCAGCGCGATCGCGCGGCCGATGCCGCGGGCGGCACCGGTAACGAGCGCGACCTTTCCAGCAAGCGGTTCCGCCATGGCTGATCGTCGGGCGTGGTTGGAGGGGGTACGGCATTCCGGGGCGGCCTGCGAGCAAGGCCGCCGGCCGCGCGACCGGGCGCCGCGACAGGTGAATTTTACCCCAAGTCGCCCGTTTCCCCGTGCGGCGCCTCAGCCGGGGGCGAGGGCGCGGCGCGCCCGCACGAACCGTTGCGCCTCGAGCGCCCAGTGGCGCTTCAGGCTGTGCCATACGTCGGCGGCCCACAGCAGGTTCGGGGGATCGCCTTCCGGCAGCGCGCGCCTGCCCGCCTCGTCCTCCGGATCGTAGGCATTGATCCACGCCCGGATCGCGGGCGAGCGCGCGAGATCCGAGGTGACCGGCGCCAGCACATGCAGGTACCCGGCCGGCAGGGTGACGTTGCGTACGGTCGCTTTGCCGTCGGCGCCGTCCGGGTGGAACGTCTTCAAGCCCTCCAGCCCGGGCGCGTCCCAGGCGAAAAGGTCCAGAGCGATGCGGTAGCCGGTGAACTCGTCGACCGTGTTCGGGATGGTGCGCACCCGGCTGGCGACGATCCAGTGGTTCGGCAGCACCAGCGCCCAGCCGCCCGTGCCGACCGCCGACGCATAGGCGATCGATACGCCGACGACCGGACGCTCGCGGCCGGTCAGCGGATCGACAATCGTCGATGATTCGAAGACGCCGGTGTAGGGGTTGAATGCGCGCAATTCGTCGCCGAACGATCCTGCGAGCTCGTGCAGCACCTTGACGGCCTGGATGCCGCCCTGGCTGTGTCCGACCACCATCGGACGCACGCCGTCGTGCTCGTAGTGCCACGCGAGCAATCCCGCGATCTCGATGCTGCTGGTGTAGGGGCTGATCGACCAGCTGCCGTCGCGCGGGTCGAGAATCTTCGCCGCGGGATAACCCATGCCGGTCAGAAACTCGCCGAACGAAGCCATTGCAAGATGCACAGGATAGATACCGCCGTGAAGGAGAACGATTCGAGGCGTCGGGCCACGGGCGAGCGTATCGCGCACCTCGATATCGGATATGCGTTCCGGATCGAGGGCGAGGATGCGCTCCTCCACTGCGCGATCGATCGGCGCTCCACGCAAGACGGCTTGCGACGCGGGGCGCGTCAGCG
>JAAFGU010000151.1:0-1202 GCA_010365205.1 Aromatoleum sp.
GGCGGCCCCTTCCGGCGCCGCGGGGGCGGGCGGCACGCGGTCCGGATCGCGCGGCGCACTTTGTCCGTACACGCGTCCGGTCGGCCCGACCGCGCGCGCGAGGAGTTCGGTGGTATAGCCGCCGCCCGTGCTCAAGTCGACCGCAATCATTCCCGACCGCACGCCGATGAAGGCCAGCATCTGATCCGGCTTGCGGCGGATGTCGTTGATGCGGTCGGCCGCACGACGGTCGGGACTCGCCAGGATCTCGGCAATCCGCTCCTTCGAGATCGGGGCGGCGCCGGACGGCGCGGACGGCGCCGTGCCCGTGTTCGCGCAGGCGCCGAGCATCGATACGACGCAGGCGACGAGGGCAGTCGCCCGGCAACATCCGAATGCGGTGCAACTGAGCATGGATCGAGTCATGGGAATCCGTGGTTGGCGTATCGGGCCATTCTATACAAAAGCGCCGGCAAGATCGGATCGCCAGCTCGCCTGCGGCTGCGCAGGCTCGACACTTAACCGCTGGGGCTTCCCAATCCGGCGGCGATGCCGACGGCTGCGCCAAGGGCCGCGACCAGGTTTCGATTCACCCCGTTCTTCCTTCCCGTATCAGGACGGCCTCAGGCTCGCCCCGTCCGACGGGGGCGCGAACGATCGGCACGCATCGTTGGCGAGCCTTCCTGCGCATACAAATGGACTTCATCGGCATCGTCCGCGAGCCTGACCGATTTCTGAAACGTCATCCCCAGCTTTTCGAGAAGTCGGATACACGCGTCGTTGCCCGGGGACGTGATCGCCACGATCGGCGTGAGGCCAAGGATGTCTCTGCCGTACGTTATCACCGCGGCTGCGGATTCGTGCGCATAGCCCTGCGTCCAGTACTTCGGCAGAAATGCGAATCCGATATCGGCGTCGTCGAGCGAATCGCGCTTGATCAGGCCGCAGAGCCCGATCCGCGCGCCGTCGCTCTTACGCTGGGTGAGATACAGACCGAAGCCCTCGCGCTCGTACATTGCGACCGGGCCCTTGACGATGTAGTCGCGCGCATCCTCGAGGCTGCGCACGCCCTTGTCGCCGATGAACCGCAGCCACGAGGGCTCGTTCAGCAGCTCGAGAATGAAGGCGTCGTCGTCGACGGACAGCCTGCGCAGTATCAGCCGGTCCGTTTCGAGCACCTTCGAGGTCGAACCGCGCCGGGTCACGCGTTCGTTCTCCTGATT
>JAAFGU010000151.1:1297-8734 GCA_010365205.1 Aromatoleum sp.
GGAGGGCGATCGCCGGCAGGATCGGTGGAACGAGCAGCACTTTCATGAAGGCGAGGACGCTGCGCGCGCGCGGCGGTCCGCGCCGTTCGGCGAGTCAGCCGCGAGCGGCGGCAAGTTCGGCGTCCTTGGCCTTCGCCCGCGCCACGGCCGGCCGCGCGTTGACGCGGTCGATGTAGGCTTGAATCACCGGCAACGCCGGCACCAGCTGGAATTTCGTGGTCCAGGTCAGTGCCGTTCCCCACAGCACGTCGGCGGCGCTGAATTTTTCGCCCAGCAGATAGCGGCCCTTCGACAGCTGATCGATCAGAGCCTTCAACATCGTGTCGTAGTCGCCATAGGGGGACGTCGCCCTCGGCGCCGGCTCCCGTTTCATCGCCCGATCCATCAGCGCCGGCTCGAAGCACGAGCCGTAGTACACCATCCAGCGCAGGTACGGACCGCGCAAGGGATCGCCGATCGGCGGCGCCAGCCCCGCTTCCGGATAGAGATCGGCGAGATACAGGAACACCGCCGCTTGCTCGGTGACCAGCGCGTCGCCGTGTTTCAGCGCGGGGACCTTGCCCATGGGATTGACGGCAAGGTAGGCAGGCGCGCGTTGCTCGGACGCCTTCATGTCGAGCACGCTGAGACCGTAGTCGGCGCCGAGCTCCTCCAGCAGGATCAGCGCGCCGGTGGATCGGGTGTTGGGAGAGTGGAAAAGCGTGACGCGTCTGGAGGTCATGATGGTCGTTTCGAAGCAATGCGGCCTCAGGCCTTGTTGGAGTGAAGGGCGATCTTGTTGCCCTCGGAGTCGAGAACGATCGCCCGATAGCCGTGCTCGCCGATCTGATGTTTTTCCTGGACGACGGTGCCGTCGTTGGCCAGGACCGCGGCGATCGCGCCATCGAGACGGCCGTCGGCGTTGAGATAAATCAGCGGCCCGGTTTGGGAAGGACGGTTGTCCGCGGACTCGTACAGAGAACCGGACACGCCGGAATCGACGTGCGGAAGCAGCCCGAAGCGGAAACCGGGAAACGATTGCAGCGTCACCGCGGAGCCGAGGACGGCGGAGTAGAACTTCATGGCGCGGTCGAGTTTCAAAACCGGAATATCGACCCACACGATTTGATTCGACATATGTCCTCCGATGGAAGTGCGCGCCGAACGCCGCGTCAGGGCGTACGACGTCCGCTGACGATGAGCCCGCAGACGAATGCCGCAATCACGCTCGGCAGAAAGAAGAACGCAAAGCTGTGCAGGAACGACGACGGACTGTGCGTGACGAAATAGGCGATTTTTTCGGCGCCGCTGACGGTTTTCAGAGCGATCGCGCCCGATCGAATTTTGTCGTTCAGCGCCTGCGGACTCAATGCGACCAGTTGTTCGCGCGACAGGTCCGGCACGCCGACTTCCTCCGACCATGGCAGGATGACGATGACGGACAGCATGGCCATGAAGGCGACTGCCGCGGCGACGCCGGTCGACAGCAAAGCGAGCTTGCGCAGGAGCATCGGAAGTCTGACGGGTTAGTCGAGGGGACCGTTACGTGTAACGGGCATTGGCCGGGGGCCGGATCCCCCGAGCTTCGCCGAGCCCGGCCCCGCTGTCAAAGGGAAACGCACGGAAAAACGCAGGGGAAACCGCAAGGGAAACCGCAGGAATGCAAATGACAGACCGGCATCAGGCGGGTTTGCCGTCGGCCAGCCTGACGAGAACTTCCGCGGCCTCGTCGCATTGATCGCGTGACACGTCGAGGTGCGTGACGGCGCGGATCGTCCGCGGGCCGAAGGCGTTGAGCAGGACACCGCGCTCCCGCGCCCGAATGACCATCGTGGGCGCGTCCGGAGCTTCGGGGGCCAGGCCGAAGACGATGATGTTGGTCTGGACGGTGGCGAGGTCGAGCATGATCCGCGGGCTTTTCGCGAGTCGATCGGCGATGCGGCGGGCGTTGGCGTGGTCGTCGGAAAGCCGCCCCAGGTTGCGGTCCAGCGCGTAGAGCCCGGCGGCGGCGAAGATTCCGACCTGGCGCATGGCGCCACCGAACATCCGCCGGTAGCGAATGGCGCGACCCACGGTGTCGCGCGTCCCCGCCAGCAGCGAGCCGCCCGGTGCGCCCAGCCCTTCGACAGCGAAACGGCGACGAGGTCGAACGGCGCCGCAAGCTCGGCATGCGATCGACCGCTCGCGGCGGCGACGTTCCACAAGCGGGCACCGTCGAGAAACGTCGCGATGCCGCGTTCGCACGCGGCGGCGCAGATTCGCTCGCACTCGTCCTGGGCGAACACGATGCCGCCGGCACGGTTGTGCGTATTTTCCAGTTCGACCAGCGACGTGGGCGGGTAGATCGGAAGGCCGCGAGGCTTGATCGCCGCGACAAATTCCTCGGCGCTGAACACGCCTCGCGCGCCGATCTCGGTGAGCTGGACGCCCGCGTTCGCGGCGGAGCCGCCGGTCTCGTGCCAGACGGCATGACTCTCGCGGCTCACGATGACGTCGTCGCCGGGCCGGGTGAGGACGCGAAGCGCGACCTGATTGGCCATCGTCCCGCTGGGCAGCCAGAGTGCGGCCTCCTTGCCCAGCATCGCGGCAATCCGCTCCTGCAGCGCGTTGACCGTGGGATCCTCGCCATACTGGTCGTCCCCGACGGGTGCGGCGGCGATCGCGGCGCGCATGGCCGCAGAAGGGCGGGTCACGGTGTCGGATCGCAAGTCGATCGGATTCGAGGCGTTCATCGTGGTCCCGGTTTCGTTGGTGGGTCATCCGCGTCGGCAACGGGGGCCGCGGCATCCGCGAACATAAACCGTCGCGCGAGCGCTGCCAATGGCGCTCCGCGGGTGACGGCGTTCGATTCCGCGTCAGGCCTCCTGGTGCCGCGACCCATAAGCTTTGCTATGTTCGAACCGATCCGCATCGCCGATCGCTTTGTCGCTCATCCTCGCCATAGCTCGAGCTAGGGCTCCGGTTCGCCTCAGACAACTGAGGCGCTCGGCGCGCGGATCGGTTCTCGGCATGTACGCAAACTCATGGGTCGCGGTACTGGCCATCGGTCCGTCGGTGGCGATTCGAGCGGCCGTGGCAAATGAATACCGCGGCGACCGCAAACGCAACGGGCAGGGGCGACACCAGAAGGGCGGCGAGCCAGCTCCAGCTGCCCTCGGGAGCGAGAATCTGGACGAACAGGCACACGTTGAGCACCGATCCGACTGCTGCCGCGAGCGAAGCGTTCTTGGTGTCGCGAAAATGCAGTTCGGATATGACACCGATGAGCACGGGCAACACCATGAGTACGACAAAGGGTGCCATCGGGCGGATTCCGCGACTGTAACCCGTCAACGGGCCGCTCGCAGCGCCGGGGAAGAGCCGTCGGCGGGGCGTCCCGTTGTCTGCCCGACGGGTGGGGACTTCGCCATCGGCGCCGCCGATCCCGGCGCGCCGCCCGCGTCCGTCCGGGTGCTGTGCCGGGGCTCTCCAGGTCGCGGGTCCCGTCGATATCGAAAGTCGGTAACGGCCTGTCCGTGACACCGCGCAAGCTCCTCTCCCATCCGGACGAATCGAAGCCGCTCCAGCAGTCGCCACGAGGCTTCGTTGCGCACGTCCGTGGTCGCCTGAAATTCGACGACGCGCCGTTCGATTGCGAGATGGCCGAGCAGCCATCGACACGCTTCGGTGGCGTAGCCGTGGCCCCGATGAAGCGGCGCCAGAACATAGGCGATGCTCGCGGTTCGATCGCGCAACACCGTCGCCTGAAGCGTGCCGATATAGGCCGGCGAACCGCGCAAGCGAACGGCCCAGTTGAGCCAGACCTGGCCGCTGCCGGCGGGCGCGCCTTCCGCGAGACGCGCGTAGCGGCCCGCCAGGGCGTCCGCCGATTCGGGCGGATCCTCGGGAATGTAGGCGTAGATGGAGGGATCTGCGAGCGCGGCGAACAGCGGCTCCGCGTGCTCGCGACGCAAGGCTTCGATGCGAAGACGTCGCGTGATGATGTGCGTCACGCTGCCGCCTGCCGTCCGGAACATCCGCTCCCGATGCGCGTCGCGCGTCGCGCGGACCACGAGTCGCGACGCGCGACGGCCGACGGGGCAGGCGGCCTTTGCTTCATCGTGCGAGGAGCTGCCACGCCAACGTGAGCTGGCACACGAAACCGGCCGCGAATGCGAGCGTGCGCACCCACGGCAGCGCGAAGGTATAGGCGACGACGTGAACGAGTCGCGCCCAGAAGTAGATCGAAGACGCCAGAACGGTCGCGTTGTTGCTGACCCCGGCCGCGTTGGCCACGAGAACCAGCGTCGCGAAAATCACCAGGTTCTCGATGGCGTTGGCGTGCGCCGATTTCATGCGCCGGGCCCAGGGTGTCTGCGGCTTGGGTGATTCCGGATAGCCGACCGTATCGGAAAGGCCCCAGACGGCTATCCGATCGAGTACATACGGAACCCAGATAAGCGCAGTCAGCAAGGTTATCCAAACCAGCGACATGAGTTCTGATTTCATCGATTCTCCCTATGATTGAAGTTTGTCATTTCAGCCGATCGCTGCATGAAGAGGCAGGCGGGGGCGATCGTGCCCCGCTCTGGCGGTCCGGCTCCGCGTCACGCGGACGTGGGCCGCATGCGTCGAAACCGCGACGCGCGTCAACCGGCACCCATGGCGCAAGACGATACGCCGTAATAGTGGGGTTGCAAACGCCCCGCCGAACGCCGCAGGGCGGACCTCGGGATGAACGCCGGGGTCTGGCCAGCGACGCTGCGATCGCCGCAACGCAGCACGTGAACGCGACGCAGATACCCGTTAACGGAATGCTGAACCGAAACCGCCGCCGCGTCGAACGCCGGGTCGGCAATGCTGGCCGCACGGCCATCGCGGGTCAGGCCATGCCGGCGCCGACGGTCGAGCGTACCGGTATGCCTGCCGGGTCGAAGCCTTCCAGGCAATACACGTTAACGCCGAAATGGTCCGGCGTGACTCGCTTCCGATGAAACGGATAGATGCCGCAGATGCCGCAGAAATAATGCTTGGCAGTGAACGTGTGGAACTGGTAGACGCGAAGATTCTCCTCGCCCTTGAGGAGCCTGAACCGGGATTCGTGGACCTTCACCATCAGCGCGTTCTTGCGCCGGCAGATCGAACAATCGCAGGTCGTCAATTCCGGAAAGTCGGTTTCGATTTCGAACTGGACCTCGCCGCAGTGGCAGCTGCCGCGGCAGGTTTGGATGGGCCTGGTGATCAATACGCCTCTCCTGATGATCGTGGGCTGAAGGTACTCATCGTCGCTATCGCAAATTGGGAGCGATGTTCCTGAGCGCCTCGGCGAACCGCGCATGGGCCACCGGATCCACCGGTTTGTGCCTGACCTTGGTGCCGGCCGGGTCCTTGCCGAGGAAATTGTCGCCTTTCCGGTTTTTCGACGGGCGAATCGGCCGGGGAGCGAAACCACCCCCGCAGTTCGGGCAGACGTTGGCCAGCACGCTTTCGACGCAGGCGGCACAGAACGTGCATTCGTAGCTGCAGATGCGCGCTTCGACCGAGTCGGGCGGTAGCGGCTTGTTGCAGTGCTCGCAGGTCGGTCGGAGTTCAAGCAAGGCATCACCCGGTCAGCCGCGATCGAGGGCTTCGAGCTCGCGCTGGTAGCACTGTAAATCCGCTTGCGAGAAACAGCAAAAGATCACCTGGGCGGGATTGGCCGACGACTCCAGTGCCGCGCGCGTCGCGGCAACCGCGATCCTTGCCGCCGCCGCGATCGGGTAGCCGTAGACGCCGGTGCTGATGCAGGGAAACGCGATCGACGGAATTCGACGCTCGGCCGCGAGTTCGAGACATCGTTCATAGCACGAGGCCAGCAATTCCGCCTCACCCTGCGTCCCGCCGCGCCAGACGGGACCGACGGTATGAATGACGTAGGGGGCCGGCAGGCGGTAGCCGCCGGTAATTTTCGCCTGACCGGTCTCGCAGCCGCCGAGCAGACGACATTCAAGCAGCAGGTCGGGCCCGGCGCCACGGTGAATCGCGCCGTCGACGCCGCCGCCGCCCAGCAGCGACGCGTGGGCGGCATTGACGATCGCCCCGACCTGCAAGGAAGTGATATCGGCGACGACGGTTCGCATGCGCGTCACGGTCCGCCTCCTTGAGGCCTGGACACCATTCAATCGGGGCGGCCGCGGTGCGGTTGCAATGCGCGCCCGCCGGCGTCCGTGGTGAACGTCGGCGGATGTCGCGCATGGCGGCGCTCGATGCTTACGCCCGCCATAACATCAGCGCAAGTGTCCCCGCGATGACAAAGGCGATCCCGCTGACCCAGACCGGGATCACGATTCCGTTAACGGTCACCTCCCATCCCAGGAGCGCGCGGGTCAGTTGCAGCAAGGCCAGCAGCGAAAGGAAGACGACCGAAATCAGGGTAAACGGCTTCATGGTTGTTCTCCACGTGTTGGACGACAGGGCGATCGGGCGCTCGGGCGGTGGTTGCAATCGGCGCGGTCACCGGACGGACGCGCCGCGCTCCGCCAGCAACTCGCGGAGCACCGAACGATGACAACGGGATTCCTCGATGCAATAGCAACCTACTGAAAAATTGGCGTGGTGCGACAGTGCGGCAAGAAGGTCCAGGGTCCTGCGGTTGTCCGGCGCCGCCATCTCGGCGCGGTATTTCCTGACAAAACGGGCCCACTCCTGCTCTGTCCCGGCGTGCTGCGCCGCGGCCACCGCTGCCGGGCTTGGCGCGAGACCGGGGTACCACACATCGAACCAGTTTTGCGCCGCGTACTTGGCTTTTGGAACGCCGCGAGGCGGTCGTCGAACCGTGCCGATACGCAGGCCCTCGCCGCGCAGCCTGTCGGAACCGAGCCGGACGATTCGAACCCCCATGTCCCACCTTACTCCTGCTGTCTGACCCAAACGTCAACTCGCCATCGCGCGACTCGGGGGCGTCCGGACAAGGTCCGCGTCATTCCGCATGGACCGGCTCGCAGCGAACTTCCGACTTCACCGAATTGGCGATATAACACTCGGCGTGCGCTTTCTGATGCATCGCGTCGATGTCGTCTGTCGTCGGCAGCGGGCTCCCAACGAAGACCGCTCGCGGTCGCAGCGTGACTGTCGTCACCGCGAATTTGCCCTGCTCGTTCCTCGCCATCACGCCCTCGGCGTCGTCGACATAGATGTCGACACGGAACCCGCGTTTCGCGGCAATGGAGAGAAACCACAGCATGTGACAGCTCGACAGGGACGCGACGAACGCTTCCTCCGGGTCGACCGCATTCGGCTGCGAATGGGGCAGCGGAACCGAATGCGCAGATGACGAGGCGGGGACCTCGACGCCGCCGTCGAAAAGCCAGGTATGGCCCCGGCTGTATCGATGGTCGGTGAAGACCTGCTCGCCGCGCGTCCAACGAATGGTGACGGTGTATGCGGACATCGCTTTCCCCGGTTCCTGCGAAACGGACCTGCCGAGGCGTGCGCGGGATC
>JAAFGU010000152.1 GCA_010365205.1 Aromatoleum sp.
GGCCTCGGCCGCGAGCTTCGCCGCATGCTCGCGGTAGGCGATCGGCTGCGGCCTTTCGCGAAACACGGCCACGCCGATCACGCCGACGTTGTCGGGGCGGCCGGTGCGCGCCGCGTAGCTGTCCGGCAATTCGGTGAAATAGAACGCCGCGGTGTTCGCAAGGCTCTTGCGCCAGCCGGCGATGTCGAGGCACGAGTAAGGGTCGAGCACGTAGCCCGACTGCGACGGGCCGGCCGTTTCGCCGGTGACGACGTTGACGCCGTCGACACTGGTAACCGCCAGTACCCGGCCGCCTGTCGAGTTGCAGACTCGCACCGCGTACTCCTCGCCGGGGGCCCCGACGACCCAGAATTCGCCGTTTTTCGGATAGGCGGGCTGAACCCGCTGGTCGGCGCGGGTGACGATCTCGACATTGGCCAGCCGCCCGACGGCGGCGGCGGGGATGGCCGGCAGAGCGACTGCGGCCGCGACCGCAAGAGCGAGCGCATGCTTACGTGTAAGCCGGTGTTGGCGCTGGCGTTCGGGGTGGAATTGGCGCGTGGTGGCGAGCATGGTCGATCCTCGGTGGCTTAGGCGGCGGCCGGGAGCGGCCGCGTCGTCGATGCTGTAAACGGCGACCTCGACCGTTCGGGGTTACGCCGGTGTGCGGCCCGGCCGGATCGTCCGGATCGTCCGGGTCGTCCGGGACGCCTCGGGACGCCTCCGGACGTCCGATTGGCGCCCGGGGTCGTGCATTGGGCCCATGCGATAATTTCGCGATGACCGATGTCTCCCATCTCTCCGCGCTCGTCACCGGCTCCGCGTTCGCGCTCGCCGTCGTCTTCGGCGCCGTCGCCAACCGGGTCAGCTTTTGCACCATGGGGGCCGTCACCGACGTGGTGACCTTCGGCGACTGGCGGAGGCTGCGGATGTGGTTTCTCGCCATCGCGGTGGCGACTGCCGGCGCCGGGGCGCTGCGGGCGGCCGGTCTCGTCGACCTGTCGAAGTCGATCTACACCGGCGCCACCGTCGGCTGGCTGTCGGCGCTGGTCGGCGGCTTCCTGTTCGGTTTCGGCATGACGCTGGCCTCGGGCTGCGGCAGCAAGACGCTGATCCGAGCCGGCGCCGGCAACCTGAAGTCGCTGGTCGTGCTGCTGTTCCTGGGGGTCTCCGCGTACATGACGCTGAAGGGCGCGTTCGCCCCGTGGCGCGCCAACGGCCTCGACCCGATCCGTTTGGACGTCGCCGGATTCGGCGCGACGACATCCGATTTGCCGTCGGTCGCGGCGGCGCTGGGCGTACCGGCGGCGAAGCTCTGGCTGTCTTTTGTCGTCGCGGCGGCGGTCGGTGTGTGGGTGTTCGCCAATCGCGACTTCCGTGCGACGCGCGAGATGATCGTCGGCGGCCTCGTTATCGGCGCGGTGATCGTCGGCGGCTGGTACGTCTCCGGCAATTTGGGCTATCTCGCCGAGGATCCGGCCACGCTGGAAGAGAAATTCGTCGCGACGAATTCGGGGCGGTTGGAGTCGTTCAGCTTCGTTGCACCGGTCGCCTATCTGCTCGAACTGCTGCTGTTCTGGACCGACCAGACGCGCGTGCTGACGTTCGGCATTGCCGGCGTCCTCGGGATGCTCGTCGGTTCGGCCGGCATGGCGCTGGCGACGCGCAAGTTTCGCTGGGAAGGTTTCGCCTCTGTCGAGGATCTCGCGAATCACATCGCCGGCGGAATACTGATGGGCTTCGGCGGAGTCACTGCGCTGGGCTGCACCATCGGGCAGGGACTGACCGGCATTTCGACGTTGGCGTTGGGCTCGTTCCTCGCGCTGGGAGCGATCATCGCCGGCTGCGTCGCCGCGGTGAAATACCAGATATGGCGGATGGGGTAGGGTGGCGAGTCAACGCAGGATTCCCGCCGGACGTTCTCTACACATGATCATTTTCGAACTCGCATGCACGCAAGGTCACCGTTTCGAGGGCTGGTTCGCCTCGGCCGACGACTTCGCGCGTCAGTCGGAAACCGATCTCGTCCGCTGCCCGGTCTGCGAGGATCCGAAGATCGTGCGCGTGCCGTCGGCGAAGGTGCGTACCGGCGCAAGGGAAGCGCCCGCTCGCGAAGCCGAACCCGCCGCGCCCGCGACGCCCGTCGCGATCGAGCAGACCGTCGCCGGCCTGCCGGCCGAACTCCTGCGCAAGCTGCGCGACGCGGTGAGGAACGCCGAAAACGTCGGCCGCCGCTTCCCAGAGGAAGCACGCAAGATCCATTACGACGAAGTGCCCGCGCGGGCCATACGCGGCCAGGCGTCGCGCGAAGAAGCCGAAGCGCTGCAGGACGAAGGCATCGACTTCGCGTCGTTGCCGCCCTTCCTCACGCGCGATACCCACTGACGCGCGCGTGGCGGAAGCCAAGTTCGCGCGTTCCGCGAGCACCGCATCGTTTGAGGCGAACGCCTCCGATCGGCTATAATCGCGCGCCTTTGCCCGTGGGCCGTTAGCTCAGTTGGTAGAGCAGCGGACTTTTAATCCGTTGGTCGCAGGTTCGAGTCCCGCACGGCCTACCACGTACAAACAGGGGGGGTTACGCTCGCGCGTGACCCCTTGTCTTTTGCGCCATAGGAATGCTGCGGCACTGGACGCCCCGGTTGTTGGCAAGCCGAGACCGCGATCATCCACAATCGCCGGCTGCCTGCGGCCCCTCCGGAGGGGTTGTCCACGCCGGACCGGGTTGGGTACGATGCAAGACGCTTCGGAGCGGGGAAGGAAGACGATGTTGGAGCGACCAGACGCGCTCGCGACGCTGGCCAGAGATTGCGACCGCCGGCACCGGCTCGCATCGAAGGCATTGTCGTTCGGCAGCAAGCTGGCCCCCGCACGCGGCGCCGCGCGGCAGTCGCGCGATTGGTCTTGTCCTGATTCGCATGGCGTCGCCTTCACGCCCGTTCGGCCAACATTCGGACAGGCATGACGGCTGAGACCCTATGAACGCGCCTGTTCCCGTCATCGTCAATGCCGCCGCCGGCTCGGCGAGCGAGAGCGAGCTTTCCGCCTTGCTGAAGGGCCACTTCAAGCGGGCCGGAATCGACGCCGACGTCAGGCTCACCCGATCGGGAGCCGATCTCGATCGCGAAGTTCGTCGGGCGATCGAGTCGAAACCGACGATGATTGTCGTCGGCGGCGGCGACGGCACCCTCAACACCGCGGCGTCACTGCTGGTTCGAAGCGACATCGCGCTGGGTATCCTTCCGCTGGGCACGCTGAATCATCTGGCGAAGGATCTTCATATCCCGCTGGACCTCGCCGGGGCGGTTGCGACGATCGCTGAAGGTCATACGATCAGGATCGACGTTGGCGCGGTGAACCACCGCTTTTTTATCAATAATTCCGGGCTCGGGCTCTACCCGCAGATGGTGCGAAAACGCGATGCGGCACGGCTCCGCCTGGGTCACGGCAAGTGGCCCGCGTTCATCTGGGCGACGCTGGCGGTGCTGCGACGCTATCCGTTCATGGACGTCCTGTTGAACGTCGACGGAGTCGATTTGGTGCGGCGCACGCCCTTCGTTTTTGTCGGCAACAACCAGTACGTGATGGAAGGGTTCAGGATTGGCGAGCGTGCGAGTCTCACGCAAGGCGAACTCTGCCTGTACGTGGCCCATCGCATCGGCCGGCTCGGGTTATTGCGCCTTTCGCTGCGGGCCTTGTTCGGGCGTCTCGACCAGGGACGAGATTTCGACGCTGCGCATGCGAAGAATATCCAGGTGACGACGCCGCGCAAACGCCTCCACGTCTCGACCGACGGCGAAATTTGCAGGATGGATACGCCGCTGCGCTACTGCTCGGTGCCCGCGGCGCTTTCCGTTGTCGTCCCGCGTCCCTGATAGCGCGAGCCGGAAATTCGCACGACAGTTCGCCGCGGCTCGTTGGCCCCGCCAGGCGCCCCGGCACCTTCATGTGCCCTGGCACCTTCATGTGCCCTGGCACCTTCATGTGCCCTGGCACCTTCAGGTGCCCTGGCACCTTCAGGTGCTTCAGCCTCGTTTGCCCGTGTCCCGGTACCCGTGGATGACCGCCGGATGCAGGTCGTCGTAATGGAGCCGAAGCGTGAGCAGCTCGCCGAGAATCCGGGTGGGGAAGCCTTCGCGGCCGCTCCGACGGTCGATGAGGAGGTCATCCATCTGCGCGCGAAACGCTTTCGGGTCGTTCCACGCGCCCGCCATCGAGTTCGCGATCCGCGGAAAGTGCCGCAAAAGGTCGAGAGGCTGGACATTTGGCGGCAGCGAAGCGACCCATTTGAGGGTCGGCGCGAACGGTTGATCGCTCGGCGCCAGCCTGCGCAGCCGCGCCCCGGAGTCCTCGGCACGCGGCGCAGTCCCCGGCGATTCCTGCGCAGAGACGTTGTTATCGGTCGGCTTCGGCGGATCGACTAGATAGTTGCCGTAGGTTCCACGATCGCGATTGCGGTATATCGACATCCATCCATGCTAGCAAGAATCAGTCTCGAATCATGCTTTCCGGAGGAGCCGATCGGGCACCCGGACGTTGCGGACCGACAAGCGGTTCTCCGGGCGCGGGAGCGGGCGCGCACATGCCGCCTCGCTCACTGCGGCGCGCACATGACGGCGCCTTCCAGCACCCAATCGGCGAACTGCATCTCGTCGACGACCGGCCAGCTGGTCGTGTAGCGGTGATTCGGGCTTCCGGCGTGCCCGTTGTTGTAGAGGCGAAATACCGGACGCGTGGCGTGCGGGCATTGCACGGCGCCGACCGGTTGCGCGATGTAGAAGGAATTCCCTTCGTAGGTCCAGCCCGGATTTTGCTTGACGATCGCACACTCCGAGTCGAACGCCGTGTAGAAATGGGAATTGACGCCGAGACCCGGCGTGCCGAAGAACCGGCATACGGTCGCCAGACCCGTGCCCTTGGCGCCAAAGGCCGGGAAGCCGAGGCCCGTGCGTTGCCAGCCGGCAACGGGCTTGCCCGCGTCGAGCGCGGCAGCTTCCTCGGGAAATGCGGTGATGAAGAAATGGTTCAACGACGGAGCGTAGTACTCGATCACGTCGACCAGCGGGGGCTGCGGCGTCGTGTCGACGTCGAAGTCGAGCGTCTTCGACTGCCCGGAGAAAGTGGTGCTGAAACGCCACGTTCCTGCGGGACCCGCCGCGGGAATCACAAAGTTCAGTTCCCAGAAGGATGCGGCCGAGAAGGCGCTCTGGGGCGGGCTTGTCGCCGAGGTGAATCGTGATCCGTCGGGCCGGAAGACTTCGAGCAGCACCGTGGCGCCGGCTGCCTGATCGCGCAGATAGGCCGTCAGAAACGCCGGGTCGCCGGGCCGGAAGTGCGACGACAGGTGAGGGGTCTCGTCCTGCGGACAGACATTGAACTCGATTGCCGCGCTGCTGGTCGTCAGCAGATTGATCGCCGGTTCGTCGTACGGTCGCTGCGCGGTCCAGCGGGAGACCGTACCGACGTTGCAGGCGCCGGCAAAAGGATCCACGAGGTTTCCCCCCGCGTCGTACAGCTCGAAATGCAGGTGCGGACCGGTCGAGCTGCCGGAGCTGCCCATTACCCCGAGGTATTCGCCGGCCTGGACGGCGGCCCCGATCGGATGCCGGGTCAGCGAATTTTTTTTCAGGTGGCCGTACCACGCGACGGACCCGTCTGCGTGCTGGATGTAGATGGCGTTCCAGTAGCCGCTGTTGAGTTGGCAGCTCCGGTCGAAGGCGCCGTCGGCACGACCAAGGATGATGCCCGGCGCCGCCGCCACCACGATGAGCTCGTCGTTGTCCATCTTGCGCCAGCCGAACGGGAACGGCGTGATGTCGGTGCCCTGGTGGTTGTAACCGGCTGGGGTGTCATAGGAGCGCGTGCCGCAGGCGTAGTCCTGAAGCTGGCCCGGAAACGCCGGATTGTGGTCCAAATAGTTGTAAACGGTCCGCGGTTCCGTTTCCGGGTGTCCCGGCACGTATTGCAGGGGCCAGCCGAATTTGACGGGGGTTGTCGCGTCCTTGCGCACGGTCGCCGGCAGCGTGCCCGCTTTCCTCAGCGCCTCGATCGACGCGTCGACGGACGCCTTGATTTCCGTGTGCCGCGCCGGCGACATGTCATCGTAAGGAAGCGGCACCGCGCCGCCGCGCAGCGTGCCTGGGCCAGGGGCGACGTCGAAAGGAAGCGACACCGGGCCGCCGCGCAGCATCCCGGCGCCATCGGTGATGGACTGCGCGCC
>JAAFGU010000153.1 GCA_010365205.1 Aromatoleum sp.
CGCTTTCGTTCGCCGCATTGCACGCGCCCGACACGGCGGCGTTGTTGCCGTCACCGCTGTAGAACGCACGCCAGCGGTAGAGCCCCGCAGTGCCCGGCGTGAACACCGGCGTCGACGTGTAGCTGCCGTTGCCGCTGACCACGATCGCGTTCGACGTGAACACCGGCGTCGCGCAGGTCGCATCATTCGGACCGTAGGCGACGAAGGTGATGCTGCCCGCCGGCGCGGCGCCGCCCGACAGCGTCGCCTGGTCGGTGAGGTTGGTGCCAATCCCGCCGCCCGCCGACGCCACGGTCACGATCGACGGGCTGGCCTGGGTAATGGTCACCGTCTCGTTGGAGTCGTTGCATGCACCGGGCACCGGATTGTTGTTGGCATCGCCGCCGTAGGACGCGATCCAGCGATAGGTTCCGACGAGGAGCGGCGCGAACGAAGCCGAGAGGTAGCTGCCGTTGCCGCTGACCGAGGTGCTGGTCGTGAAGATTGAGGTGTTGCAGGTCGCGTCGTTCGGGCCGTAGAGGTTGAACGTGATCGATCCGGTTGGGTTCACGCCGAGCGACAGCGTCGCCGTGTCGGTGATCGGGCTGCCGGCGTTCGTGGTCCCCGAGGCGACGGTGACGATCGCGGGGTTCGACTTGTTGACGACGACGTTCTCGTTCGCGTCGTTGCACAGGCCCGCCACCGGCAGGTTGCTGGCGTCGCCGCTGTACGAGGCGATCCAGCGGTAGGTGCCGGCGAGCAGGACCGTGAACGGCGCCGACGTGTAGGTTCCGTTGCCGGCCACCGTCACCGGCGCCGAGGTGAACGCTGGTGCATTCGAGCACGTCGCATCGGCCGGGCCGTAGGCGCGGAACGTGATGCTGCCGGTCGCGGCGACTCCGCCGGACAGGGTCGCCTGGTCGCTGATCGTATTGCCGACGGCCACCGTGCCCGAGGCCAGCGTGACGATCGTCGGCTGCACCGGCTGGACCGTGATGAACGTCGTGCCGAAGCCCAGCGCAAACGACGTATCGCTCGCCGTGCCCTGGACGATGCCGCTGGGCAGCGTCTGGACGCCCGGGTGCCCGACGTCTGGAAGCGCGTCAGTCGCCGGCGCCTTCAACACGTCGATCGTGAAGTCGATGAAGCATTCGTCGAGGCCGGCCGTACCGAACGCCGCGAGCGTGATCGTGCCGGGCCACGTGATGTCGTAGTGGCCGTCCGCGGCCCCCGAAGGCGCGATCGTGAAAGCGACCGCGGCGCAGGCGGAGCCGGCGCGGCCGGTCCCCGTCGGGCTGATCGCGAACACCCCGGTATCGATACCCGTGCAAGCCAGAAACGAGTACGAAGAACAGCTCGGAAGCAGGGAGATGGTGGTGACCGTGATGGTCAGCGTCGACGGGTTCGTCGAGTTGTTCTGGAAGTAGAGGTCTGCCGGGACGGCGGTCTGGCCCACCGTCGCCGTCGGCGGGAAGTTCGCGGCCAGCCCGATGGCGGCATTCGCCAAGGCGGTGCCGGTACCCCCAGCGAAGAGGGCGGAGCCCACGGTTATCGCGAGCGCCAGGCGCCCGACGGCGCCAAATCGTCGAATACGAACCATCATTTTCATTCGATTCCCCGGGACCTTCGAATTGCGGAAAGGCGCGCGACCAAAGCCAAGCTTGCAGACGACGCCGTTTCGTCTCGTCGACCCGACGAGCGGAACGTTATATGGCAGGCCCGTTACAGCAATCGGGCTTGAGGGATGCCGATGACAGCGCCCGCTTGACCACGCGCGCCACACGCTCGCTGGCGCCACGGATGCCAGGCCGACGATCTGCTTCGAACTCCCCCCATCCGCAAACCGCGCCAGCGAATTCACGCAGATGCGACTTTTCTTTTATGCCTATGTCTTATTTTGTGAAGGATAGCATGCGGCCGGTGGCCGTGGAACCTGGATGTGTCCGTATCGACTGCGGGCTACAACGCTGTTATCGACAGTCGTCGCACGTGGAGAGCTGCGAACGCTCGCGCGACGCCTGATTCCCTTTGGATCCGGCGGGGCGACGCCGTTTGCGCTCGTTCGACGATCGATGTTGTACGTGACAAACATGTTGCTTTCGTGTTGCACTGGAACATGCCGTACCCTCCGGACACCGATGCTCGGGGGCTGACGTCGCGGTCCCGGCAGACAGGCTCAGCCTCGGCGCGAACCGCCGGCATCGCGCATGCTTGGCGGGAGCCTGACCGGGCCGGTCGATAGCGCCGCGCGTCCGATGATCCCTACCCGCATCGTCGCCTACTGCCGTGCCGGCTTCGAGCCCGAAGCGGCGGCCGATCTTGGCCGCGCCGCGACGATCGCCGGCACCGAGCTGGCGATCGACGCCCCGACCGGCCGTGGATACGTCGTCGCGACACCCGCCGTCTTCGATTCGCAGCGCTGGCCGCGCGCGCTCGTCGAAGCGCCGCCCGTGTTCGTGCGATCGCTGTTTTTCGGCACCGGCCAGCATATGCTTTTCGACGCCGCCCGCACCAGGGGACGCCCCGATCGTGTCGCGCCGCTGATCGAGCTGGTCGACTTATTCCGCCGCGACTGTGCCATCCCAGGCCTGCCGCATTCGTCACGCGGGCGGGCCCGCTTCGCGGTTCTCCGTCTCGAGACCCCCGACACCAACGACGGCAAGGCGGTCTCAGGACTCTGCCGTTCCATCGAGGCCCCGTTCGCGCAAGCGCTGCGGGAACGCGGCGCGCTCGCGGACAGCTCCGCGGACGACAAGCGCTCGGATGAGCCCGCGCTGCACGTCCTCTTTGCCGATGGCGCGACTGTCTACGCAGGCGCAAGCCTTCCGCCGTGGGGCAGCCACTGGGCGATGGGGATTCCCCGCATCCGGATGCCGCGCGAGGCGCCGTCGCGTTCGACGCTGAAGCTCGCTGAGGCGATCGTCACGTTCCTCGGAGACCGCGAGGGCGAGCTGCTGCACGCGGGAATGCGCGCCGTGGATCTGGGCGCCGCGCCCGGGGGCTGGACCTGGCAGCTGGCGTATCGCGGCCTCATGGTCGTCGCCGTCGACAACGGTCCGCTCAAGGGCGAGGTCGCCGACGACGCGCACGTCACCCATATCCGTGTCGACGGGCTGACCTACCTGCCGCGCAAGCCCGTCGACTGGATGATCTGCGACATCGTCGAGCAGCCGTCGCGGATCGCGGCGCTGGTCGGCCGCTGGATCGCCGAAGGCCATGCGCGGCGGTGTATTTTCAATCTCAAGCTGCCGATGAAAAAGCGCTACGACGAGGTGTTGCGCTGTCAATCGCTGATCGTTGGGGCGCTCGCCCGAACCCGCGGCAAGTTCGATCTGCAGCTGAGGCAGCTTTATCATGACCGCGAAGAAGTGACGGGTTTCGTCGAGCGCATCGGATAGTGCGGCGGCCACCCCGCGGTTCACTCCTCCCCGCCGACGATGCCGAGCCGTTCGTAGGTCGGACGCATGAGCTTCGCGAGCGCGGGCAGCCGACGCCAGAACCAGACGGCCGTCGCGGCGAACAGCGCGCCGTTGACGGCGAACGTCGCCTGGACGCCGATCGCATCCGCCAAAGCGCCTGACGCCAGATTTCCGAGCGGCGCGACACCGAGAAATGCCATCGTGTAGAAACCGGCGACCCGGCCGCGAAGGCGATCGTCGACAACGGTCTGGATGATCGTATTGGACGAGGCCGCCGCGAGAATCAGCCCGCCACCGACCACCGCCAGCAGCAGCAACGCGACCGGAAACACGGTGAGATAGGCGAATGCCGCAAGTGCGACTCCGCAGCCGCCTGCCGCCAGCGCGATCACCTTGCCGAGGCCGCGAATCGTGTGCCTTCGCGCCAGGTAGATCGTGCTGCCGAGCGCCCCGCAGCCGGCCGCCGCCAGCAGGAAGCCCAGGGTGTGCGCGCCGCCGCCGTAGACACGCCCAGCGTAGATCGGCATCAGCGCGGAGTAAGGGGCGATGGTCCACGCGGCGACCGCGACCAGCGCCAGCAGCGCTCGGACCGGCGCAAAGCCGAAAGCGTAGCGCGCGCCCTCCTTCCAGCTCGTCCACCAGCCGCCGAACCGCGCCGACGACCTCGCCGAATCCGGCCACGAGATTCGCCTGATCGCCCACATCACCGCGACGAACGACAGCGCGTTCAGCGCGAAGCAGACCGCCTCGCCGACGACGGCGAGCAAAAGCCCGGCCAGCGCCGGTCCGATGACGCGGGCGGCGTTGACCATGAACGAGTTGAGTGCGATCGCATTCGAGAGGTCGGCCCTATCATCGACCAGATGGACGTACATGGCCTGCCGCAGCGGAACGTCGAACGCGAATACGGTGCCGAGCCACAGCGCGGCGACGATGAGGTGCCAGATCTGGATGTGGCCGAGCCACGTGAGCAGCGCCAGCACCACCGCCTGAACCAGCATCAGCGATTGCGTGACGTAGAGCGCCCGCCGCTTGTTCACGCGATCGGCCAGCACGCCGGCGAACGGCCCGAACGCCAGAATGCCGATGTTCGCGCAGAAGGCGACCACACCGAGCAGCCACGGTGAGCCGGTGAGGCGCCAGACCAGCCAGCCCATCGCCACCTGCTGGAGCCAGGTGCCGATCATCGACAGGCTCTGTCCGACGAAAAACCGGCGGAAATTCGCGTGTCGGAGCGCGCGAAACGTGTGCGCCAACGCGATGTTCATCGCGCGGGGAGACGGACCCTCGACGGGCGGCGAACTTCGGCCATCAGCCGGACATCCGGCCGAGCTGCGTCTTCAGCTTGTCGATCGTGGATTCGAAGCCGGCCAGCCGCGCGCGCTCCTGCGCGACGACGGCGGCGGGCGCTCGCCCGACGAAGCCCTCGTTGCCGAGCTTCGTCCGCGCCTTCGTCGCTTCGCCCTCGAGCCGCGCGACTTCCGTCGCGATCCGTTCTCGCTCGGCCGCAACATCGACCTCGATCCTCAGCATCAGCCTGAAAGCGCCCAGGATCTCGATCGGCGCGTCGGACGCCGGCAGTTCGTCGACGATCTCGACGCCCGAAAGCTTTGCCAGCGGCAGCAGGTACGGAGTGAACGCTTCGAGCGTCGCACGGTCGCCGGTCGCCACCAGCGGCACCTTCTGCGCCGGCGACAAGTTCATCTCGCCACGCAGCGCGCGACAGGCGTTGACGAGCTCCTTCAGGAGCGCCATCTGCCGGTCGGCCGCGGCGTCGACGCGGCCGAAGTCGGCCTGTGGGTATGGCTGCAGCGAAATCGAGTCGCCCGACTTGCCGGCCAGCGGCGCCAACGTCTGCCACAGCTCCTCGGTGATGAACGGCATGAACGGATGCGCGAGACGCAGCGTCGCCTCCAGTTCGCGGACCAGCACCGAACGCGTTCCGCGCGCGGCCGCTGCATCGCCGGCCGCGTCGGCGCGCGCGAGCTGCACCTTGGCGAGCTCGAGATACCAGTCGCAGTATTCGTCCCAGACGAACTCGTAGAGCGCCTTCGCCGCGAGGTCGAATCGGTATTGGTCTACATTCGTCGCGATGTCGTGCTTCGCCCGCTGCAGTCTGCCGAGCAGCCAGCGATCGACGAACGACAGCGTCCGCGGCGCCGCGTCGTCGAGACCGGTGTCCCTGCCTTCGACGTTCATCAGAACGAAGCGGGTCGCGTTCCACAGCTTGTTGCAGAAGTTGCGGTAGCCCTCGCAGCGGTTGAGGTCGAAGTTGAGCGTGCGGCCGTGGGTGGCGAGGCTTACGAACGTGAAGCGCACCGCGTCGGCGCCGAACGCGGGGACGCCGCCGGGGAACTGCTTGCGCGTGCGCCGGGCGATCGGCTCCCGCTGCTTTTCCAGCATCAGGCCGTAGGTGCGCTTTTCGACAAGTTCCTCGACGGTAACGCCGTCGATCAGATCGATCGGGTCGAGGACGTTGCCTTTCGACTTCGACATCTTCTGACCCTCCTCGTCGCGCACGATCGCGTTGATGTACACGGTGCGGAACGGGACCTCGCCGGTGAAGTAGACCGTCGTCATCACCATCCTGGCCACCCAGAAGAAGATGATGTCGAAGCCGGTGACCAGCACCGACGAGGGCAGGAACGTCTGCAGCTCGCGCGTGTCCTGCGGCCAGCCGAGCGTCGAGTGGCACCACAGCGCCGACGAGAACCACGTGTCCAGCACGTCGGCGTCCTGCTCGAAGCTCGCCGGGTCGCGGCCGAGCG
>JAAFGU010000154.1 GCA_010365205.1 Aromatoleum sp.
GGCGCGCCCTCGATCGCGGCGCCCGCGTATTTCCTGCTCGACGTGACGAGCGGCCAGGCGATCGCGGGCCAGGGCGCCGACGAGCGCCGCGAGCCGGCGTCGCTGACCAAGCTGATGACGGCGTACCTGGCGTTTGGCGCATTGCGCGACAAGACGCTGATGCCCTCGCAGATGGTCAACGTCTCCGAGACCGCGTGGCGGGCCGAGGGCTCGCGAATGTTCATCGAGCCGCGCAAGGCGGTCTCGGTCGATGAACTGTTGCGCGGGATGATCGTGCAGTCGGGCAACGACGCGTCGATCGCGCTCGCCGAGCTCGTCGCCGGATCGGAGGCAGCGTTCGCGGAGCGGATGAACCTGGAGGCGGCGCGGCTCGGGCTGGCGAACACGCATTTCGTCAACGCGACCGGGCTGACGCATCCGCAGCAGTATTCGACGGCAAGCGACATGGGCCGGCTCGCCGCCGCGCTGATCCGCGATTTCCCCGGGTACTACCCGCTGTATTCGCTCAAGGAATATCGGTACAACAACATCACGCAACCCAATCGCAATCGGCTGTTGTGGATCGACCCGTACGTCGACGGCGTCAAGACGGGACACACCGACGCCGCGGGCTGGTGCCTGATCGCTTCGGCGAAGCGCGGGCAGCGCCGGCTCTTGTCGGTCGTGCTCGGCGCCGCGTCGGATGCGACGCGCGCCACCGAGAATCAGAAGCTGCTGAACTACGGGTTTCAGGCGTTCGATACCATTCAGCTCTATTCGTCGGAGCAGCCGGTGTCGACGCTGCGCGTTTGGAAGGGCGCGGCGAACGACGTCGCGGCCGGCTTCGTCGCCGATCAATATCTGACGCTGCCGAAGGGCAAGGCCGACAAGCTGCAGCTGACGATGACGGCGACCGAGCCGCTCGTCGCCCCGGTCGCGAAGGGTCAGCGGATCGGCGCCGTCAAGGTCGTGCTCGAAGGCAAGCCCGTCGCCGAGTTCACGCTGGTCTCGCTGGCGGAAGTGCCGGCGGCGAGCCTCCTCGGCCGCGCGTGGGACACGGTGCGGCTCTGGTTCAAGTGACAGGGTCTTTCGGGTCGCTCCCTCCGCTCGCGCGAGCGACCTCTTACTCGAGGCTTCCCTGATGATCGTCTACCTCAATGGCCGGTTCACCCCGATCGAAGAAGCGAAGATTTCCGTCCTCGACCGGGGCTTCGTCTACGGCGACGGCGTCTACGAACTGATCCCCGTATACGGCCGCGAGCCGTTCCGTATGGCCCAGCATCTGACGCGCCTCCAGCACAGCCTCGACGGGATTCGGCTGGCGAATCCGCACACCGATGCCGAGTGGCAATCGATCGTCCGAACGCTGATCGCGAAACAGCCATTCGACGACCAAGGCGTCTACTTTCAGGTCACGCGCGGGGTCGCCAAGCGCGATCACACGTTTCCGCAAGGAGTGACGCCGACCGTTTTCATGATGAGCAATCCGCTGGCCACACCCTCGGCGGAGCAGTTCGCGAACGGCGTGGCCGTCGTCACCGCCGAGGACAACCGCTGGCGCCGGTGCGACCTCAAGACAATCTCGCTCGTCGGCAACGTTCTGATGCGCCAGCTCGCCGCCGATGCGGGCGCAATCGAGACGGTGATGTTTCGCGACGGCTATCTCACCGAAGCATCGGCGTCGAATGTGATGACCGTAATCGGCGGGCGAATCGTCGCGCCGCCCAAGGACAACCTGATCCTGCCCGGCATTACCTACGGCGCGGCCGAGGAATTCGCGCGCGCAGCGGGTTTGCCCTTCGAGATACGTCCGATCACCCGGGCCGAGGCATTCGCCGCCGACGAGTGGTGGCTGTCGTCGTCGACGAAGGAAGTGCTGGCGATCACCATCGTCGATGGCCGACCGTTCGGCGGCGCAGCGCCGGGGCCGATGTTCGGGAAGATGCACACGCTGTTCCAGCAGCACAAGCAGAAGCCGGCGCACTAGGCATCGCAACTGCCCGCGCGGCAGTCGCTGCGGGAACCCCAGCCTCCCCGCAACGCTACGCAACGCCGCCTATTTTGGCTCGCTGCCGCGCTCTGGTGGCGGCGTGATCCCGTAGCGGTGCTGGTGGAAGAGGAGAGCGGCGCCCGACCCGCGCTCACAGGTCTCCACTTCGCCAATGAACAGGACGTGGTCCCCCAAGCTGTATCGCGCGTAGTGACTGCACTCGAACCACGCGACGCAGCCTTCGATCAGCGGAGCGCCGGCGCTCCCCATCCGGAACGGCACGCCGGCAAAGCGGTCGACGTGCGGTCGCGAAAACCGCCGCGCCAGCTCGACCTGGCCATGCGCCAGCACGTTGATCGTGTAGCGCTCGGCGTTCTCGAACGCCGGCAGGTTGGTCGCCGAGCGCTTCAGGCTCCAAAGGACAAGCGGCGGATCGAGAGAGACCGAATTGAACGAATTCGCGGTGAAGCCCGTATAGCCGCCGTCCGGCACCCGCGCGCAGATCACCGTCACGCCTGTCGCGAACTGGGCGAGCGCATCCCGGAAATGCCGATCGGTGAACAGGTGCGCGGAGCGCGCTGCGGCCAGCTTTGGCAAGGCAAGGGGCCGGAAAGCGGCGGCCGTCGGGAAATGCCCGATGGTAACAGTGCCTGCCATCGCGGTAAAAAGGAGCCCCATTCCGTCGCCACCGCGGAATTGCTACACTGGAACCGTGGGAATCACCCGGTCCGGGCCCCGGTACCGGAAGGGTTGCTCCAAGGTCTGACGCGGTAGTCGAAACGATGGCCGTATCGCTGCAGAAGATCATCGCCAGCCGGTACGACGGGCGCAACCTGCCCGTCCTCTTGGTGCTGCCCGATGGCGGCCGGCTGCCGTTGTCGCCGTCCCCCGAGGTCGAAATCGTGGCGCGGACCTGGCGGGGTCTCAAGGCGCTCGCGGTGCCGGCGATGGGGGCGCTGGCCCGTGCGTACGTTCACAACGACATCGACTTCAGCGGCGGCGCGCGGCGGGCACTGGCGGTCGCCGAGGGCATGGTCGGCGACATCGCGCACGGCCGCGATCCGGTCGGCGCGCGGGTCAAGCTGTGGTTGCACCAGCGCGGCAGCAACCGCGAGAACATCCGCCGGCACTACGATGTCTCCGACGCGTTCTACCGACTGTGGCTGGACGAGCGGCTTCGTGCGCGTATTTCCGCCACGACGGGGACACGCTCGGTGTCGCGCAGGAACAGAAACTCGACCACATCTGTCGTAAGTTGCAACTCGCGCCGGGGGAGCGCTTTCTCGACATCGGCTGCGGCTGGGGCGCGCTGATCCTGCATGCGGCGGAGCGTTACGGGGTCGACGCGACCGGCATCACGCTGTCGCAGAACCAGTTCGATCACGTGCGTGCGGAAATCGCCGCGCGCGGCCTCGCGGATCGTGTCCATGTCGAACTGCGCGACTATCAGGACCTGCCGGACGCCGCGGTCTACGACAAGGTCGCCAGCGTGGGGATGTTCGAGCACGTCGGCGTCACCCGCTTCCCGAACTATTTCCGCAAGATTCGCCAGGTGTTGAAGCCCGGCGGACTTGTGCTGAACCACGGGATCACGCACAACCCGACGGGTGCCGCCAGCCTCGGCAGCGGCATCGGCGATTTCATCGACGATTACGTGTTCCCGGGCGGCGAGCTTGCCCACGTTTCGAAGGTGATCGAAGCGATGGCGGCGCAGGGCCTCGAAGTCTTCGACGCCGAGGCGCTGCGCGAACACTACGCGAAAACGCTCTGGCACTGGGTTGACGGCCTGGAGGCAAACGCCGACGCGGCGCGGCGGGAGGTGGGCGAGGAGCGTTTCCGCGTCTGGCGCATCTACATGGCGGGCTCGGCGCACGCATTCGACCGCGGATGGCTGTCGCTATGGCAGCTGCTCGCGGGGCGGCCGTTCGCCGACGGGCGACTCCCGCATCCGCTGACGCGCGACCACATGTACGCCGGCGGCGGTGGCTGAGCCGGCGGGTTGCGCTGCCGCCTTCGCGCCCCCATATTCGGGCGTCTGGAACTGCGATGCCAGCAACTCCGAACCAACTCGCCGAATCCCCGCTCAGCTTTCCGACGTCGTTCCCGATCAAGGTGATGGGGCGCACGCGGGACGGGTTCGCGCAGGCGATCGTCGGCGTGGTGCAGAAGCACGCGCCGGATTTCGACGCGGCCACGATCGAGATGCGGGCATCCGGCGCCGGGAACTACCTTTCGCTCACCTGCACGGTCCACGCGACGTCGCGTGAGCAGCTCGACAACCTGTATCGCGACCTCACGTCCCACCCGATGGTGACAATGGTGCTGTAGTGGCGCCTCATGCCGCAGCGTTCGCTGACGTCGTAGTTCGCAGCGTCGGGCGCACCGAGTACGAACCGACGTGGCGCGCGATGCAGGCGTTCACGGCCGCACGCATGGCGGACACGCCGGACGAGATCTGGCTGACCGAGCATCCGTCGGTCTACACGCTAGGGCTTAGCGGCCGGCTTGAACACCTGCTACGAGACAACGGCATTCCGGCGATCAAGGTCGACCGTGGCGGACAGATCACCTATCACGGTCCCGGCCAGCTCGTCGCCTATGTCCTTTGCGATCTGCGGCGTCGCCGGCTCGGCGTTCGTGATCTCGTGCGTGCGCTGGAGGCGTCGGTCGTTCAATGGCTTGATTCCATGGGTATTTCCGCATACGGGAAACCCACGGCCCCCGGCGTGTATGTCCGGATTTCCGCTGTCGAAGCGAAAATCGCGGCGCTCGGGCTTAAAGTGCGCAATGGCTGCACGTACCACGGGCTGGCGGTGAACGTCGCGATGGATGTCTCGCCGTTCGCCGACATCGACCCCTGCGGCTACCCGGGACTGGCCGTGACGCAGGTTGCCGATTTCGGCGTGACGAAGAGCGTCGAGGCCGCCGGCGCCGAACTCGCGCCGATCCTCGCCGACCACCTCACCCGACGCTGATCGTGGACAACGAAAACGCCCCGTCCTTTGCAACTGCGCCGGCCAATGCCGCCGGAGTGAAGCACACCGGCAGTGCGAAGACCGCGCGCATCCCGATCAAGATCGTGCCGGCGGAGCGACTGCCGAAGCCCGGGTGGATTCGCGTCCGCGTCGCCTCGAGCCCGCGTTTCAACGAGATCAAGAAGATCCTGCGCGAGCACAAGCTTCACACCGTGTGCGAAGAAGCCTCGTGCCCGAACATCGGCGAGTGCTTCGGCAATGGCACCGCGACGTTCATGATCATGGGCGACATCTGCACGCGCCGCTGCCCGTTCTGCGACGTCGGTCACGGCCGGCCGCTGCCGCTCGACGCCGACGAACCGGCCAATCTGGCGAAGACGATCGCCGCGCTCCGCTTGAAATACGTCGTGATCACCAGCGTCGATCGCGACGATCTACGCGACGGCGGCGCGCAGCACTTCGTCGATTGCATCCGCGCGGTGCGCGAGTTCTCGCCCGGCACGCAGATCGAGGTGCTCGTACCCGATTTCCGCGGCCGCATGGAGCGCGCGCTTGAAATCCTGACGCTGGCGCCGCCGGACGTGATGAACCACAACCTGGAGACGGCGCCGCGGCTCTACAAGCAGGCGCGGCCGGGTTCCGACTACGCGCATTCTCTGATGCTGCTGAAGTCGTTCAAAGTACGTTTTCCGGACATCCCGACCAAGTCGGGGCTGATGGTCGGGCTGGGCGAGACTGATGAGGAGATTCTTGCCGTC
Organism: Aromatoleum sp.; assembly: GCA_010365205.1. Taxonomy (GTDB): domain Bacteria; phylum Pseudomonadota; class Gammaproteobacteria; order Burkholderiales; family Casimicrobiaceae; genus CAIWHR01. The sequence continues at coordinate 5,703 of JAAFGU010000154.1, forward strand.
ATGCGCGACATGCGCGCGCACGGCATCGACATGCTGACGATCGGCCAGTACCTGCAGCCGACCGCCGGCCACCTGCCGGTGCTGCGGTACGTTCATCCGGATACGTTCGCGCAGTTCGAACGCGAAGCCTACGCGATGGGCTTCCGCCACGCCGCCGTCGGCGCCCTGGTGCGTTCTTCCTATCACGCCGACCGGCAGGCCGAAGAACTGCTCCACGCGGCCGGCTGATTCGCGGGGCCACTTGCGAGATCGCGCCGCCGCGGCGCCTGGCACCCGGCGCACACCCCGAAAAACGCTCCCGCCGGTAGTACTTGCGTCTGCGGCCGGTGGCCGAGCGTCCGGGGACCGTGCGTCCTGAAGTAAGCGCATACACTTCCTCTGATCCAACTGCGGCACGGTCGGCGGCATTCGTTTCCTGCTGGATCAAGCCGTCGCATCCGCCCCGCGTGACCCGCTCGCGTCGGCAAATAAAAAATTTCGGGCTCTTGTGGAATATTTTCCCACGGAGTATTGTTATGCTATTGGTATATTCCGGAGGCGAGGAGCACGCGCCGCCGAGAGAAAAGCGGCCCAAACAAATCGAGGAGATTCCACGTGAACATAAATATGACTCGAGTACTGGCGATAGCAGCGCTCGGCTTGCTGTCGGCGTTGTTTGCTCCGGCCGCACTCGCCGACGATGACGGCTCGGAAGGCGGCGCGCCCTCCACCACCAAGGAAATATCGGGCGTCGTGCAGTCGATGCCTGCCACGGGTTTGATCGGCGCCTGGATGATTGCCGGCAAGTCGGTGGTGACGGACAGCACGACGTCGTTCGATCAGGAAAACGGCAAGCTCGCCGTAGGCGCGTCAGTCGACGTCAAAGGCACTTCCCAGCCGGACGGCTCGCTGCTGGCGTCGAAAATCGAAGTGGAGACGGGCGTGGTCATCCCCCCCGGACCGGGCACCGCGGGCGGCGATGACGACGTTGCCGGCGAACTCACCGGGCCGATCATCAGCCTGCCTGCAAGCGGTCTCCTGGGGACGTGGAACGTGGGTGGACAGACGGTGATCGTCGTCAGTACGACGGCACTGGACCAGGAAAAAGGCCCCATCGTCGTCGGCGCGATCGTCCAAGTGAAGGGTCTGCCCGATGCGAGCGGAGCCATCATCGCGAGCAAGATCGAAGTAGAAACCGTCGGCACCGGGGACGCAGGCGGCTCGGTCCCGGTGCCGGGCGAGGTCGAGATCGCCGGCTTGATCGAAGCACTTCCCACCTCCGGACTGATCGGCACCTGGCAGGTCGGCGGCCGATCCGTCATCGTGTCGGCGACAACGAGGCTGGATGCTGAAAACGGCCCGTTCGTCGTCGGCGCCAGCGTCGAAGCGAAGGGCGCGCTGGATGCGACCGGCGCGCTGCTGGCCGACAAGATCGAGATCACCGAAGGCAACGGCGCAGCGGTTCCCGCGCTCGAGTTCTGGGGTACGGTGGTCGAACTGCCGGCCGGGACAACTGGATTAATCGGCGTCTGGAAGATCGACGACAAGCTGGTCAACGTCACCGCGTCCACCCAGATCGACACCGAGGACGCGCCGCTCGTGGTCGGCGCGACGGTCGAGGTCAGCGGCTGGCTTCAGTCCGACGGGATGATCGAGGCGAGCGACATCGAAACGCGGACCGTCGTCGGCGCGTTGGCCGGCCAGGGCACCAAGGCGATCGAATTCTTCAACGGCACACTCGGGCATTTCTTCATCTCGGCCAATCCGGCGGAAGTCGCGGCGCTCGACACCGCCGGGAAATGGCAACGGACCGGACAGTCGTTCGTCGTCGGCAGCGGCACCAGCGGCGTCTGCCGGTTCTACGGCATGCCGCCGAAGGGCCCGGACTCGCACTTTTTCACCGCGGATCCCGCCGAATGCCAGGCCGTGATGACGACGTTCCCGGCGTGGACGTTCGAAGGGCATGCGTTCTCGGCAACTCCGGCGTTGAACGGCCAATGCCCGGCCGGAACGCTGTCCGTCCACCGGTTCTTCAACAATCCGACGACCGCGGCCGCGATCAATCACCGCTTCACGGTGACGCAGCAGGCATTCGAGCAGACGCTGGCGATGGGCTGGGTCCACGAGGGCGTCGTGATGTGCGCGAAGCCTTGATCCCGGGCTGATCCCCCGCGGCGTCGGTTCGGTCCGGCGCCGCGTTCCCTCAACCGGTGCCGACATGGTGCCGGTTTTTTTCAGCCATACGTGACCTCGACCGACGCACATGGAGAGCGAGACCGTTCATGAACAAAGCGTGCGCACTGATCGCGCGCGACCGGCGCAGGGCGGCCGAGATCTACGTCACCGTCGCCAAGGTGAAGCCGTCGCTGGACGAGACGCTCGAGATCCTCAATGACCCGAACTCGCGCTTCAACGCGATCCCCGACGGCACCATGAGGTACGCGGAATTCATGTCCCGGATCGGGACGCTCGAGGCGAAGCCGGCGGGGTGGAAGGACCTCTTCTTCCCTCCGATCTACGCTGGCGGAGGAGGCTAGCGCTAACACGCACTGGCCCGACTTCCTACGGCGCCGGCAATGCCGCGCCTACCGGCCAGAGCAGCCACAAGCGGCCTTCCTGCCGCATCCGTCCCGCCTCGCGACCGGCGTCGTCGCCGAAGCCCCAGAAAAAGTCGGCCCGTACCGCGCCGCGAATTGCACCGCCGGTGTCCTGCGCCAGCATCAGCCGCTCGAGAGGTGTCGCCGACAGCGGGTACGTCGTCGCGAGAAACACCGGCGCGCCCAGCGGAATCGACCGCGGATCCACGGCGACGGTACGCTCGCGCAGCAAGGGCACGCCGAGCGATCCGATCGGGCCGTCGATCGCGGCGTCCAGCGTCCCCGGCGTCGGCGGCGGCACGTCGCGAAAGAAAACGTAACTCGGATTCTCGTCCAGCAGCGCCGCGAGTTTCTCGGGATTGCGCCGTCCCCAGTCGGCGATGCCCTGCATCGACGCGCGTTCGAGCGGCAATTCGCCGCGTTCGACCAGAATCCGCCCGATCGAGCGGTACGGGTGCCCGTTCTGGTCGTCGTAGCCGACGCGCATCACGCCGCCGTCGGCGAGTTGCACGCGTCCGGAGCCCTGGATCTGCAGGAAGAACGCCTCGACCGGGTCGTCGATCCAGGCCAGCGCCTTGTCGGCAAGCGGCGCCTTGCCGGTCTCGATATCGGCGCGCGACCAGTAGGGGACGACGCGCCGACCCTCGACGCGCCCGCGCAGCCGCCTGTCCTTGAGATCCGGGTGCAGCGATGACAGATCGATGGTGAGCAGATCGTCGGGCGTTGCGTATAGCGGGACCTGGAATCGCGCGGTCTTCGTGCGGCTGCCGAGGAGCAAGGGCTCGTAGTAGCCGGTAATCGTGCCGGTATCGCTGCCGTCGGGAGCCTTCACCGCGTATGGGCTAAAATGACGTTCGAAAAATGCATGGACAGCCGCGGCTGCGCTCGCGTCGACTGCCTCGGCGGCGGTGCACGCGGTTTGCCACAGTTCGCGGGTGCGAGTGTCGTCGACCAAGGCGCGGCAACCGGCGCGAAACGCGGGCCAGGCC
>JAAFGU010000155.1 GCA_010365205.1 Aromatoleum sp.
CGTCGATCCAGCGCCGCTCCGCCCAGCTTTTGAGCCCCAGCTCGGCCAGCTGCACGCCTTTCGCGCCCTCGAGCAGATTCCAACGAAACGGCGTGTCCTCATAGAGATGCCGGATGAAGAGCTCCCATTCGACCTTGAACGCATTGTCATACGCACGATTGGCCGGCACCTTCTGCCAGGTGTCGAAGAAATCGATCGTCTGCGGCACGTCGGGATTCCACACCGGCTTCGGCGTGTTGACGCGCGCCTGCGTCCAGCAGTCGGTGAGACCGGCGACCGCCGAGCCCAAACTGCCGTCGACGTGAAAGGTGACGAGATCGTCGCGGCGAACGCGCGTCGTCCACGAGCTGTTGATCTGCGCGACGATGCCGCCGGCGAGTTCGAACGTCGCGTACGCCGCGTCGTCCGCGGTCGCCTCGTATTCGCGGCCCTGCTCGTCCCAGCGCTTCGGGATGTGCGTCGCGCCCAGGCACGACACGCTCTCGACGGCGCCGAACAGATTGTCGAGCACGTACCGCCAGTGGCAGAGCATGTCGATGATGATGCCGCCGTCGTCCTGCTTGCGGTAGTTCCACGACGGGCGCTGCGCGGGTTGCCAGTCGCCCTCGAACACCCAGTAGCCGAACTCGCCGCGCACGGACAGGATGCGGCCGAAGAAACCGGAGTCGATCAGCATCCTCAGCTTCAGCAATCCGGGGAGCCACAACTTGTCCTGCACGACGCCGTGCCTGACCCCCGCGGCCTTCGCGGCGCGATACAGGTCGAGTGCCTCGCTCAATGTCGGCGCAACCGGCTTTTCGGTGTAGATGTGCTTGCCCGCCGCGATGGCCTGCTGGATCGATCGCGGTCGCAGGCCGGTCGACGCCGAATCGAAATAGACGGTGTCTTCCGCATTCGCGAGTGCGGCGGAGAGATCGGTGGTCCAGCGCGAGATGCCGTTCGCCTTCGCCAACGACGCGAGCTTGCCGGCGTCGCGGCCGACGAGAATCGGGTCGGGCATCGCCCGGCGGCCGTCGGCGAGTTCGACGCCGCCCTGCGCGCGGATCGCACACAGCGAGCGGACCAGATGCTGGTTGGTGCCCATCCTCCCGGTCACGCCGTTCATGATCACACCGAGTCTTAGTGTTTGCACCTGTGGTTCTCCAGAGTGTGGTCGCGCGAAGCCAGCGCGAGCTAGCGTCGAAGCGTTTCGAATATCGCCGCGACGCCCAGGGCGCCGTCCGGCAGCGCGTTCTCGCCCGCACTCATCCGGGAATCCGACGAATCCGGCGCGTCATTGCGCGCTCGCGGAGGCCACGCGCACGTCGGCGACAGCGAGCGGCGACAGCGACGCCCAGTCCGGCTCGGCGCCGGCGGCAAATCCGGGACCGGCCAGCGAACGCAGATCGATCGTACCGTCTCGCACGGCGAGCCGCACTGCGCCGTGACTCGATTCGTACAAGCCCGGGTGTGCCGACAGGAAAGCCCGCTGCTCGCGCGCGGTGGCGCCTTGGCCGGCGAAACCGTTGACGTAGTGATGGCCGTTGCGTTCGACATGGCCGATCCCGAGCAGATTGATCAGCGCCAGGTCCTGCTGGACCGCGAGGCCCGCCTGCGTCGTCAGGTCTTCGGCCGACAGGAAATAACATCCGTCCGCGGTGTCGCGATTCCACCCGGCGGCGCGCGCGGCGTTGAGCAGCGATTTGTAGAATCCCTTGCAGGCCTTGCTCGACACGCCGGTGTAACCGAGCGCCCGCGCGCGCGGGAAGGCGTCCAGCGTGGCGTCAGCTTCATCGATCAGCACTGGTCTCGCCGACGCGAGTGGCGCGATCGACTGGGCAAAGGTGAAATCCCGGGCGAGCGGTTGCTCGATCGACAGCACGCTCGAAGTGAACCGCGCCAGCGCCGGGTCGGCGGCAAGCGCTTGCCACAGCGCAACGACGTCGCCGACGTCGCGATATTGCTCGTTGCCGTCGAGCGTGACGTGATACGCGTGGGGCAGGGCGTCCAGCACCGCGGCGATGCGCGAAAGCCGCGACCGGTCGGCCTCGAGGTCGCCGCCCGTCTTGAGCTTGAAGTAGCGGTTGCCATAGGTAGCGATGACCTCCTCGAGCGTTTCGGGCAGACCGTCGCCGACGCGGCGCCCGACGTCAGCCGACGTGATCGGGTCGATGAGCCCGACGGTGTGGCGGGCGGCGACCTCGGTCCGCGGCGCAAGGCTTCGCAGGAAGTCGTCGATCGCGATGCCGGAGAGGTCGGGCGTGAGCGCCGAATCGATGCGCGGCAGGTTGTCGCGGACCGCGGCATAAAACGATACGCCCAGATGACGGCACAGCGCGTCGAGGATGGCGCGATCGACGAGTGCCGGTCCGTAGCATGCGGTCAGCGGATTGAGGCCGGCGCGCACTCCCGCTTCGAGAAGTTCGCCATAGTGCGCCGCGAAGTGTCCGAACGCGGGCCTGGGCGTCCCGTCACCGGTGTAGGCTTCGCTCGCCGCGACGAGCGCGGTGCGCAGGTCCGAGACGTTGTCTGCCGCCGTTTTCGCGGGCGCCTTGTCGAACCATTTCGGAACCATGAGTTCCGCCGCCGCGCCCGTGGCCGTAACCCCGTTGGCGAACGCGATCCGCGCGCGAACGAACGCCTGCGGACAGGAGGTCAGCGTCGCCGCCCCGAAGCGGAACGGCAGCCGCAGCGTGACGTCGCGCTCGAAGAGTTCGACGCTGGCAACGCGGAAGCGAACGGGAGGGGCCGGCATTGGGGCGATCGAGGATCAGTGGTCCAGCGTGCCCTGGGAATAGAAATGTCCGCGGATGGTTTGGGCGAGCCGGGCGAACTCGGGGCTGCCCATCATCGCCAACGTGCGCGGGCGCGGCAGCGCAACGTCGTAGATTGCGGCGATCGCGCCGGGACGCTCGGTCATCACCAGGACCCGATCGGACAGAAAGATCGACTCCGGGATGCTGTGCGTGATCAGCAACACGGTTTTTCTGGCGGCCGCCCAGATCCGCTGCAATTCCAGGTTCATCTTTTCGCGCGTCATGGCGTCCAGCGCGCCGAAGGGTTCGTCCATCAGCAGGATCGCGGGGTCGTGCACCAGCGCGCGGCAGATCGACGCGCGCTGTTGCATGCCGCCTGATAGCTGCCAGGGAAATTTGTTCTCGAATCCGTTGAGGCCGACCATGTCGATCAGCTTGCGCGCGTGCTCGAGGCCGGACTCGCGCGGCAGCTTGCGCACTTCGATTTGCAGCATCACATTCTGCAGCACCGTCCGCCAGGCCAGCAGCACGTGGTTCTGAAACACGATGCCGATGCCCGGCGCCGGACCGTCGACTTGCTGGCCGGCGATATCGATGACGCCGTGCGACACCGGCAGCAGCCCGGCGATCAACTTCAGCAGCGTGCTCTTGCCGCAACCGCTCGGGCCGACGACGGACAGGAACTCGCCCTGCCGGATGTCGAAGTCGAGCGGCAGCAACGACTGGACGTCGCCCTCCGCGGCGCGGTAGGTCTTGGCCACGCCGCGCACCCGGATCAACGCGGCGGGCGCGGCTACCCCCGCACCGCCGGTTGCGCTTTCGGCCATCGCGAAGTCAGGGCAGGTAATCGAGGGTCACCCAGTCCTCGGGCTTGCCCTTGGTCGCCGGGTCGAGCCCGCCGTACTGCGCGAGCAGGTCGAGCGATTCGCCGACGTTGGCCATCGACACCCGGAGCGGACGCAGGCTGGCGGTTTCCTTGGTGTGATAGAGCGCGGTCGTTTGCTTGAGGCCGACGATCAGCGTTTCGCGCACGCCGGCCTTCGAGTTGGCCTTCAGCATCGCGTCGACGGCCGCTTCGGGATTCTTTTCGGCGTCCTCCATCGCGCGGGTGGTGGCCCGCAGAAAACGCTTGACCATGTCCGGCTTCGCCTTCAGCGTCTCCGTGTTGACGACGAGGCCCGAGCTGATCAGGTTCACGCCGTAGTCGGCGAAGCGGATCGGATAGACCGGCTTTTTGGTCGCGTCCTGCAGCTTGATCGCCTGATCCATCACGTAGCCCAGGAGCAGATCGGCCTGGCCGTTCATGACCGCGTTGAGCTTGGTCTGCGCGTCGCCGGCGACGGTCTTGAAATCGGTTTCGGCGATGCCGGTCTTCTTGAGGAACAGCGGCCAGATCTGCGACATCGAATCGCCCGGAGTCACGGCGACGGTCTTGCCGACGAGGTCCTTCGGCGTGCGGATGTTCTTGTCGGCAAAACCCATCACCGACATCGGCGAAAGCTGCAATGCCACACCGACCGCCTTGACCGGGGCGCCCTTGGCGGCGGCCTTGATCATCGTCGCGACATCGACGTAGCCGAAGGTCGCGGTGTTCGCCGCGACGGCCTGCACGGTTACCCCGGAGCCGCGGCCCTCCTGGATGTCGAGGTCGATGCCTTCCTGGTCGTAATAGCCGCGCTCCTTGCCGAGGAAGAACGGGGCGTGTTCGCTGTACAGATACCAGTTCAACATCAGAACGGCCTTGTCCTTCGGCTGCGCCAGGGCGGCGCCGGTGGGTGCGAGCGCGAGCGCCGCGATCAACAGCGAAGCAAATCTCAGCAGATTTTTCATGGTCTCCTCCTTGTGAATCACTGCGAACGAAACTTGGTGCCAACAGACACTGCGTCAGACGGCCAGCCCGACGGCGTCGCCGCGCCGCGACTGATGCCAGGGGATCATCAGCTTCTCGGCCAGTTCCACAACGCCGAACAGCAGGACGCCCATCATCGACAGTACGAACAGCGCGGCGAACATCAGCGGCAGGTCGAAGTTGCCGTTGGCGATCTGCAGCAGGTAGCCGATGCCCGAGTTCGAGCCGACGAACTCGCCGACGACGGCGCCAACGACGGCCAGCGTGGCGGACACCTTGAGCCCGCTGAAGATGCTGGGCAGCGCCTGCGGCAGGCTGAATTTCATGAACATCTGCCAGCGCGACGCGCGCATCGAACGGGCGAGATCGATCATCTCCGGTTCCATCGACTTGAAACCCATCACCGTCGCGACGACAACGGGAAAGAAGCCGAGGAGGAAAGCCGAAATCACCTTGGGGAAGATGCCGAATCCGAACCACACGACAAACAACGGTGCGATCGCGATCTTCGGAATGCTCTGCGAAAAAACGAGCAACGGGTAGACGTAGCTCTCGACCAGCCGCGAATACGCGATCAGCATCGCTATGGGAATGCCTAACAGTATCGAAAGGGCGAATCCGCCGAGCGTCGCATAGCCGGTGATGAGGCCTTCCCGCAGCAGCCGTGGCCACTCGGTGACGAGCATGCCGGCGACCGAGAGCGGCGTGGGGATGAGGTACGGCGGAATCCTGAACAGCCTGATCACCATGTCCCAGAGGACGAAGATGACCACGATCAGGATCAACGGGCGCGCCGCCTCGGATTCGACAAGACGGCGGGGCCAGGGGCGGGGAACGGGCATCGGCAATCCTCCGGCTGCGGACACCGCCGGCGCGCACAATGGCGCGCACAATGGCGCAACGCGGCGGCAGTTTTAACCAGTTGGTTACTCATGATAAGGCGCGGCCGTGGCGGACGTCAACCGGAGGGCGCCGTCATCCGCGCCCGTGCCGAAGATAGCCCAGAACGAGGTCGGTCATGTGCGCCAGCCGGTCGCGGCGCGCCGCGGGCCGGGCGAGGTCTCGATCGAAGACGGCCGAGAGCGTGTCGTTGTTGGAAAGGAAGAAATACGACAGCCCGGCAATCGAGATGTAGAGCTGCAGCGGATGCGGATTCGCGCGGAAGACGCCGAGCCGTCCGCCTCGGCGCAGGATTTCGCCCAGCGTCGCGATGACCGGCGAATTCATCGTACGGATCTTCGGCGAGACCTTGAGATGGCGGGCCTCGTGCAGGTTCTCGCTGTTGAGCAGCGTCAGGAACTCGGGATGCGCGAGGTAGTAGTTCCAGGTGAACGCGATCATCCGCCGGATGCCTTCATCCGGCGGGACATCGAGCAGCGACAGCCGCGTCTCGGCAGCGCGGATGCTCTCGTAGGCGGCTTCGAGCACCGCGGTGAACAGTGCCTCCTTGTTGCCGAAATAGTAGTAGAGCATCCGCTTGTTGGCGCCCGCGGCAGCGGCGATCCGGTCGACGCGCGCGCCGCCGAGCCC
>JAAFGU010000156.1 GCA_010365205.1 Aromatoleum sp.
GGCCGACTCGCGTCTCGACGCCCGCATTGCCCGCACCGAGCGTCGGCGCGTTCACCGGCGCCTATGAGGCGGGCCTGCCCGTGTATCGGCTTCCTCCGCTGCAGGTAACGGCGAGCCGCAAGACGGAATAGGACCGCGAATCCGTCGGAACGCAGACGGCCCGCTGACGCGCCAGCACGCCGGTGCGGCAGCGCCATGCGGCTCGCCGTGCCACATCAGCGCACGCGCGATCCCGGCAAAAACTCAATCGCGCGAAGACGCACCAAATCGACAGGGCGCCGCGCGGCGCCCTGTCGCAGTGGCCCGCGCCGTCATTTCGGCTGCGACACCGTCCGCAGATACGGTTTATGAGTCTTGAAACCCTGCGGATACTTTTTCTTCGCTTCCTCGTCGGAAACCGACGTGGGAATGATCACGTCTTCGCCCGGCTTCCAGTTCACCGGCGTGGCGACGGTGTGCTTGGCGTTCATCTGAATCGAATCCAGCAGGCGCAGCACCTCGTCGAAGTTGCGACCGCTGCTCATCGGGTAGATCAGCATCGCCTTGACTTTCTTGTCGGGTCCAACGATGAACACCGAGCGAACCGTCGCGTTGTCCGCCGCCGTGCGCTTGCCGCCGCTCGCATTGGGATGGATCATGTCGTACGCCTTGGCGACCGCGAGGTCCGCATCGCCGATCATCGGATAGTTGACCGCGTGTCCCTGGGTTTCGTGGATGTCCTTGACCCAGGCGTTATGGTCGCTGACCGGATCCACGCTGAGCCCGATGACCTTGGTGTTGCGCTTGTCGAATTCGGGCTTGAGACGGGCCATGTATCCGAGCTCGGTGGTGCAGACAGGCGTGAAATCCTTCGGGTGCGAAAACAGAATCGCCCACTTGTCCCCGATCCACTCGTGGAAGCGGATTTTCCCTTCGGTGGTGTCGGCAGTGAAGTCCGGTGCTTCGTCGCCTATGCGTATCGCCATGTTCGATCTCCATCGCAATGAGGGCTCTGGATGTTCGCCGTCCGGCGTTCCGTCAGGCGGTCCTCCAGAGTCGGAGTTGAGACCCCGCCTGCGCAGCCGGAGTTCGAATTATATCGCCTTCGACGCGGGGTCGACATCGACCGCGCCGACCGTTGACGGATGTCGCGACCTTCCCACTGGACCGACAACCGGCGCCGGATTCGCTTGCACGCGTTTGCCACGCGCTTGCCCGGGACACCCGATGCGTGATGACCACGGCCGGCATCGGCGACATGATCGAGGTGGCCGGCGTCAAACTTCGGGTCGTCGGCATCTCGGCGAGTTATGACACCATGGGCAAGTTCGCGCATTGCGTTGCCGAAGCCACGCGGTGGGCGTACGCGTAGCGCATAGAACGGGTTCCGCCAGGACTCGTACCCGAGCCCAAGCCGCGACCGACGCGGCCGGCGAATGCCCATCAAAAGCGGGGAAAGTGTTACCCGTGACCCCCATCCGGCGTGTCGCAACGTCAGCGCGTTTGTCGCAGACACCAGGAATTCAACGCATTCCGCTTCGATTTTATTGCGATGCAACAACCACTTGACCGGCCATAAATTTCTCTGATCGCATTGATCAAAATAAGTAATTTTATATAAACCGGTATCACTCTTATGTTGTCACTGTGCGCCGCACCATGAGTCGACGCATCGATGTCTGTTGACCGCCAACGGGCCCATAGGAGAACCACCGTGCAAGCCTGTCGATATCCCCTGAATCACACCGGCGTCGCGAGGGTCTTCGCCCTGATTGCGGAGGGGCTGAGTTCGCCGACGCGCCCCGACGACGATGACCGGTTGCCGCGCACTACCCCTGCCGCTGCGCCTGCGCGGCACGGACTGCTCGAGCGAATCGATCATTGGTTCTGGGAGCTCGATCAGCGCGCCGTGGACGAATACCTCGGCAAGTCGAAGGACGTGTTCGAACTCGAGGCGCGAATCCGCCAACTCGAGCGCAACAGTACCCGCGGACACCTCTGACCCGCCGTCCGCCGCGTTGGCGAACCGCGCACGTTGTGCAATCAAGCCGCCCTTTTTTCTCTGCCCAATCCGGGGTGTCGACATGGAAGGACGCTACATCCCTCATTCTGTTCATGATTACCGCCGCGAAATCGAGTGGCCGGTCGTCGCATGCGGTCTATGGTTGCGATTGGCATTCGTCGGCGCGAGCGGCGTCGCCTTCGGCCTGGCGACGCTCTTGACCGGCGGAGCCGGCACGGAGATTGCGGTGGCGTCCGTACTCGCAGGTGGCCTGGTCGCCGCATTTGCGGTGCGCCGCTCGCGTGCCGCGCTCGACCGCACCGGAAAGTCGGGAGCCGACGACGGCGCGCCCTCGCCGGCCCGCGCCCCCGATACGGCGCGCGACAACAACGCCGCCCTGACGATGGCCTCGCTGCGTCACGAGACAGCGGTCGCAAGCAAATAGAACGGTCGCCGGCGAGTGCCGCCACGCCCCAGTCATGCGCAAGCTGACCGGCCGGAAATCGTGGCCGGCGCCGGAATTTTGCCGCCGCGACGATGTAGGATGTCGCGGCAGGCGAACACGAAGGAGGGAAAACGATGGACGCGCGCGACGAACTGCAGGCGACGATCGCCAAGCTGGTGGTGGCAGGCAAGGGGATTCTTGCCGCCGATGAAAGTCTCCCCACGATCACCAAGCGCTTCGGCGCGCTGCGGATCGATTCCACGGATGACAGCCGGCGCGCCTACCGGTCGCTGCTGTTCACGACGCCCGGCGCCGAGGAATTCATCGGCGGCGTCATCCTGTTCGAGGAAACTCTGGGCCAGAGCCTCGATGACGGGACGCCGCTTGCGGACGTGCTGTCGCGCCGCGGCATCGTGCCCGGCATCAAGGTCGACAAGGGAACCGTCCCGCTGCCGGGCGCGCCGGGCGATTTCATCACCCAGGGACTCGACGGCCTCGCCGAGCGGCTGAAAACGTACAAACAAAAAGGCGCGCGCTTCGCGAAATGGCGCGAGATCTACGGCATCACGGACCGCAATCCAACGCCGCTCGGCATCCATGCGAATGCGGAGGTGCTGGCACGGTATGCGGCGATCTGCCAGGAGTGCGGCATCGTGCCGATCGTAGAGCCGGAAGTGCTGATCGATGGCGACCATACGCTCGAGCGCTGCCAGGAGGTTGCCGAAGCCGTGTTGCACGCGGTATTCGCCGCGCTCAATCGTTACCGCGTGACGCTGGAAGGCATCGTGCTGAAACCGAGCATGGTGCTGCCCGGCAAGGAGCACGCGCCCAAGGCGGCCCCTGAAGTGGTGGCCCGGGCGACGCTCGAGGTGTTGCGCCGCACGGTGCCGTCGGCGGTGCCAACGATCAATTTTCTGTCCGGCGGCCAGAGCTCCATCGAGGCAACGGCCAACCTCAACGCGATGAATGCGATGGCGCCAAATGCGCCGTGGGTGCTGTCGTACTCGTACGGACGTGCGCTGCAGGACGACGCGATGCGGACGTGGGCCGGCCGCGCCGACAACGTGCCTGCGGCACAGGACGCGTTTCTTCGGCGCGCCCGGATGAACAGCCTTGCCCGCCACGGCAAGTGGGACGCGGCGATGGACAACCCGAGCGCTCGGCAATAGCGGGCAGACCGCTCGGCTTCCGTGGCCCGTGCGCGTCGGCCTGAGTTGGCCGAGTTCGCTTAGTTCCTCGTGGCGCCCGGGGCCGCCACTTCGAACCCTGCGCGCCCCGATCGACTTCCCGCGGACTCGTCTCTGACGCCTGCTCGCTAACGGCCTTCGCCGTAGCCCCGGTAGTAGCGGTCGTCCTGCCGATAGCGTTCCTGGTAACGATCGTTACGCTGGTAGCCGTCCCGATAACGGTCACCGCGGTAGCCGTACCCGAACGGCACAATTGCACAGCCGCCGAGCAGCGTCGTGACCAGAACCAATGTGATCATTCGTTTCATCGCGCCCCTCCGTTGAACAGTCCTGATCCGACACCGAAGCGGGCGAATAGTTGTATCAGCACTTGTAACCGCATGTGTCGACCGGCAAACTTCCGGTCGAGCGATGTCCCCGACACGCCCCCACGCACACTGATCGCAACCGCGCTGGCCGCCGTTGCACCTTCCCCGGCTCCCGCAATTCCGCCCTGATCCCGAGCAGCCCCGATGCAGCTACGCACCCCCGATGCCACCCGCTATGTCACGCCGTTGCGCGAGGGCGGTTCCCTGCCTGCGATCATCGAGGCTGACGACGAGGGGCTGTACGTCCTCAAATTCCGCGGTGCGGGTCAGGGGCCGAACGCGCTTGTCGCCGAGCTCTTGGCCTGCGGGTGCCCAAGCTGGTGTTCGTGGAACTCGACCCGGACCTTGCGCGCTCCGAGCCCGACCCCGAGATTCAGGAACTGATCCGCGCCAGCGCGGGGCTGAACCTCGCGCTGGACTTTCTTCCCGGCGCCACGACGTTCGACCCGATTGCGGACCAGCCGGACGCGATCACTGCCTCGTCGATTGTCTGGCTGGGCGGTTTCGCGTCCAACGACGACCGCACGCCGCGCAATTCGAACATGCGGATGTGGCACCGACGGCTTTGGCTGATCGATCATGGCGCCGCCTTCTACTTTCATCATGCCGGCGGCGACTACGGCGTTTGCGCGCAGGATTCGTTCGCGCGCATCGCCGACCATGTGCTGCTGCCGTTCGCCAACGCGCTCGCCGACTTCGACGTAACGCTGTCCGCGCGATTGGGGGACACTGTACTGCGCGACATCGTCGGCCTCATTTCCGACGTGTGGCTTGTAAGCGATCATTCGTACGAAAACGCCGTGCAGCGTCGCACGGCCTACTTGAACACTCTGCTCGAACGGATGCGCGCACCGCGCCACTTTGTGGAGGAGGCGATCCGTGCGCGATCACAGCAGCTATGACTATGCGGTGATCCGCGTCGTCCCACGGGTCGAGCGTGAGGAATTCGTCAACGTCGGCATCGTGGTGTCGTGCCCGGCGCAGGGATTCCTCGAAGCCCGGATCGACTTCGACGTGTCGCGGATCGCCGCGCTCGATCCGACGCTGGATATCGAAGCGATTCGCGCGCACCTCGCGACGATTCCGGTGATCTGCACGGGCGGCGAAGTTGCCGGCCCCATCGGGCAATTATCGCCGCGCGAGCGATTCCGCTGGCTGGTCGCCCCGCGCAGCGCCGTCATCCAGTTTTCCGCCGCGCATACCGGTCGCTGCGAGGATCCCCGTGCGTTGCTGACGCGACTGATGGACACCATGGTGCGGCCGGCGCGCGCCGGTTCGGCGAAGACGAGTCGCTGATCATGCGGGTGGCGCATCGCACCCGGGGCGCGCTGCCGGCCCATCGCGACCCTCGCACCGCTTTTATATGCGTGCGTCTACTGCGGGGGCTCGATCTTGCTCACGGTTGCGGCCAGGTCACCGCGCATCCGCCGCGCCATGTCGTCGACCTCCGGCGGGGAGCCGTGATCCTGCGAGGCAAAGTGATCGGCGACGACTTCCGAGGCGATCTGGTCGAGGACCCACGTCCCCGCGGACAGCAGCGGCGCGAGATCCGGGAACGTGCCCTCCCCGGCGGCGAGATGGCGAAACTCCTCATCGCCGTGGTAGGGCGCGATGAACTGGATGGCGCGCATGATTTCGGCGGGCGGGGGCGGCAAGCCGCGGGCGATCGCGTCCTGCAGGGCCGCGAGAAGCGAATGACCGATCCGCGCGTTGAGGTCGGCCGGCGCGACCCCTTTCACACGCAGGTACGATTTCAGCGAGAATTCGATACCCTGCGCGGCGAGATGATACAGGGCCTGCGAGTCGTTGCAGGCAATCCGGTCGTGCTCGCACAGCGCCTGTGCCGCCTTGAGGTAGTCGTGCCCGTAACGCCACAGCGCCAGCGCAGCGGTGCGCCTCGCTTCGTCGTCGGCAGGGGTCTGTTGCATGAAAATCCTCCGGTGAGGCAGGGAACGACGGCGAACAACCACGACGCAAACCGCCGGGCCTGATCGGGTTAGGGGCGTAGCGTACGCGCAAAGTTCCCGTTTTGGGGGGCGACGGTGGGCGCGCAAGGCCCAGCGCTGCGTCACGGCGCGCTGCGCCCGTGGCAACGCGCGCGCCGACGCCGCTCCGACC
>JAAFGU010000157.1 GCA_010365205.1 Aromatoleum sp.
GACGCGGACCTGCGCACCGGACGGCAAGCTGCCCACGTCGGCGCCGCGCAGCGCGACGCCGCTGCCATCGGCGAAACGCAATCCGACATGACGCGTCGTCGTCCCCGTGACGCGGTTTTCGACAATGAGTTCCTCGACCGTTCCCGCGGTCGACTCGACGGGCGCGATCGAGACGACGGCGCCGGCGGCTTCGACCACGTTATGCGCGTCGGCGGGGGCTATCGCGAGTCCGGCCAGCAGGACGGCAAGTACCGGAACAATCATTTTGCGCAGTGCGGCGTACGTCGGGGCGTAAATCAACACCTTCTCCATTCGGTCGGTCGCCAGGGCCTCATCTCAAACCGGAGCGGACGACAAAGTCGCCATGCTAATGTCATAGGCGCCATTTGCCAAGCGAATTCTTGTCTGCGACAACTATTTGCAAGCAAAAATCGGGCTAGCGCATCGCTTCCAAAATGTCGCGGTCGCCGCGCGCGCGGCATTGCGCGGGGAGCGCTCGGCGCGTCGGCCGTCACAGTCGTTGTCTGGCCATCGAATTCGGCGACCAGTGGATTCGTCGATGAGCGGCCAAATGGCGGGCGTAGGGTGGCGGGCGGACGATTGCGGAGATCTGTTCGGCGGATCGCTTTACGTTGGCGGGTGACCCATGTCGTCAAGGCTCGACCGGATTCGTCGCGGCATCGGCCCGCCGCGACCAGAATCGGACTAGGTCTCCGAATCCGAACGCTTTAGCGCAGAAAACAACAACAAAGATCGGTTAATTGTGCACTACAACTTGTCCCTAAAGCGGGTACGGCCGGCTCCGTGTCCAGAATTGCGATTTACGCCGACAAGTGACCCAGTGCGTCGATGCCGGGATGCTTTCTGCTCCATCCCGGGCTCGGCACGCCTCTTGCATCATAAGAAGGGCGCGCGATCTCGCGAGCCTTGCCATGCAGCACACTCCACTAACTCTGATGCCCTCGTCCGAGCTCCCCACCTGCCCGGCGCGACTCTGTACCCGGCAGTCGTCCTTTGCGCCGTCCTCGGATCGCCGGAACGGGTTCACCGTAGTCGAGACGATGCTGGTGATCGCAATCGTCGGGATACTTGCGGTGATCGCGCTTGCCAGTTATGAGAAGTATCGGGAACGCATAAAGATGGCGCAGGCGGTGTCAGACATCGGCTCGTTGCAGCCCCTCATCGCCCAGTACGCGCTCGACAACAATGGCTACCCCGATACCCTTGCGGACGTTGGGCGGGCCAATATGATGGATCCCTGGGGAAATCCATATCACTACCTCAACCACGACGACAACAAACAGCGGGGTAAGTGGCGCAAGGATCACAACATCGTGCCCATCAATTCCGACTACGACCTCTGGAGCAGCGGCAAGGATGGAGCGAGCTCACCCCCGCTCACCGCGAAGCCCAGTCGCGACGACATCGTCCGCGCCAACAACGGCCGGTTTGTCGGTCTCGCTTCCGACTTCGATCCTTGAAGGCGCGCCGCGCCATCGTGCGCAGTCGCGTCGCGCGGAGGATCGTCGCGCTGTTTGTGCTATGTGCGCTCATCCCCGTCATGGCGATGGCGGTCCTGTCTTACGACCGCGTACGAAAGCTCCTCGTAAGTCAGGGTTCGACACAGCTCGCTCAGCTGAACGAGGCATACGCCAGTGCGCTCTACGATCGACTTCTGAGCGTGCATGTGCAATTGCGAGAAGCGACGAATAGCCTCGAATTCCGTGCGCCGCAGTGGAGCAGCGAGTTCAAGGAGCATCTGAAGACCCGGTTCGACGCGATCGTGCTCATGCGGCCCGACGGCGTCTCGACGGCGCTCCTGGGAGCGGCGCGGCCGCTGCCTGACCCGACCGCCGCCGAGCGCGCCCGTCTCGCCAGTGGCGGCACAATTCTCAAGACCAGCGACGCGGACGACCCGTCTGCGCCGATTCTCGTCGCGCGCGCCCTGGATCCACATAGCCCGAGGGACGGTATCCTGGTCGCGGAATTGAACAAGAAGTACCTCTGGGACGATGTCGAAGCACTGGCTCCGGTCACCGTCGTCTGCGTGGTCAACGATCGCGGCAAGCTGCTCTACTGCTCGCAACCCGATCCGCCGGCAGCGTTGCTCCAGCTTGCAAGTCACCTTCCGCCGGTTGCATCCGGACGGTTCGAATATGAGGTCAACGGCGAAATGCAGCTCGCCAATCACCGCGAGATCTTTCTCGAACCCCGGTTCACGGTCCAGGGCTGGACTGTGATCGCCGCGCGGCCCGAGGCCGATGTGCTGGCCCCCCTCGGCGAATTCGAGTTGATCTTCCTTCCGGCCGTGGCGCTTTCCCTTCTGGTCGCCGCTTTGTTGAGCCTGACGCAGGTCCGCCGCACCCTCGTTCCGCTGCAAAAATTGATCGAAGGTACCCGACGCGCCGGCGACCGCGACTTCAGCACCAGGGTGCCCGTTTCGGGCAACGATGAATTCAGCGAACTCGCCACCTCTTTCAACGCCATGAACGCGCGACTTGGAAGCCAGTTCACGGCGCTGACGACGCTCGCCGAAATCGATCGGGCGATCCTGTCCCGGCTTGACGTTGACAGAGTCATCGAGACGGTCGTCACGCGAATGCGCGACATCGTGCAAACGGACTACGTCAGCGTCGCGGTGCTTGACCGCGCCTCGGCTAACATGATGCGAATATACACTCGCGATGAGCACAGCGGCGAACACTCTACATTGGAACGCAGCGCCTGCCCCGCGGAGGACACTCTGGAACTGCTCTCGCACCCCTCCGGAATCTGGTTCGATACCCCGACAGTCCCGAAAGCGTACGCGTTGCCGGTGACCAGGCTCGGCGCGGCCGCCGTGTTTGCTTCCCCGATCATCTGGCAGGAGCACGTAGTGGGCATGGTGGTCTTGGGATTTCGGGGCGACGCGTCGCTGACTCCCGACGAACGAACGCGGACGCGCGATTTGGGCGATCGAATCGGAGTCGCCTTTGCCGCCGCCGCGAAGGACGAGCAGCTCTACTATCAGGCGCATTACGATCCGCTCACCGGGCTTCCCAATCGACTCTACTTTCGCGATCAGCTCGACCGCGCGCTGCTGCGAGCGGATCGCGGCGGAGAGCGTTTTGCACTGCTGTTCGCCGATCTCGATTATTTCAAGCGCGTGAACGACAGCCTTGGCCACGCAGCCGGCGACGTGGTCCTGCGGGATGCCGCAGATCGGATGCGAAACTGCATTCGGGGGGCCGACATCGTGGCGCGCCTTGGAGGCGACGAATTCACCCTGCTGCTCACGGACGTCAAGTCAATTCGCGATCCACAGATCGTTGCCGAGCATGTCATCGCGGCGATGTCGACTCCATTCGTGATCGCCGGGCATGATCATTTCCTGAATGCGAGTATAGGTATCGCGCTCTATCCCGATGACGGCATCACCGCCGACGAATTGCTGAGAAATGCGGACACGGCAATGTATCGCGCGAAAGACAGCGGCCGCGGGCAATCCGTTTTCTTCAAAACACGAATGAACGCCGACGCCGTTGCACGGGTTCGATCGGAGCGTGAATTGCACCATGCGATCGATCGAAACGAGTTCGTCCTCGTCTATCAGCCTCAACTCGATCTGAAAACGGGCCGGATTTCCGGCGCCGAAGCGCTATTGCGCTGGAATCATCCGGATCGCGGGTTGCTGGCGCCGGCTCACTTCATAGAGCTGGCTGAGGAGACGGGCCTGATCGAGCGATTGGGAGAGTGGGTCTTGCGCGACGCCTGCGCGCAGTTCCAGAAGTGGCGCGGGGACGGCATTGCGCTGCCGCGAGTCGGTGTGAACGTTTCTCCGCGTCAATTCCGACAGAAGGGTTTCATCGACATACTCGACAAAATCGTCCGCGACTGCGGAATGCAAGCCTCATCGCTCGAAGTCGAAATTACCGAAAGCCTGCTCCTGGAAGCAACTTCCACCGTAGAAGCAATGCTCACGAAGCTGAAGTCGATCGGAGTTCAGATCGCGCTCGACGATTTCGGCACGGGCTATTCATCGCTGGCCTACCTCAAGCGCTTCCCTGTCGACGTCGTCAAAATCGATCGTTCCTTCGTGAAAGATCTTCCGGCGGACGAAGGCTCGGCGGCAATTACGGCGGCGATCATTGCGATGGCGCATGCGCTTCGCAAAAAGGTCGTCGCCGAGGGTGTTGCGACGGCGGAACAGGCTGCGTTTCTGCGACGCCTTCAATGTGACCACATTCAGGGGTATTACTTGAGCGTGCCGCTCAGTCCGGTCGATCTGGCTGCGCTTATCGATCGCACCGAGGGTCAGCTGGAAACAACATCGACTTGACCCGATTCTCGCGCTTCTCGAAGCGCGATGTCACGTTCGAAGCCTTCATCAACTTGCCCTGGTCGTTAGCGGGCGGCGTCAGCGTGATCAGGCCCTAGTTTCGCGTGACGACCTGCGACAGCGTCGGACTGACCGAGCCGAGATTTACCAGGTCACCGCCGTAGGTGGCAACGATGCTGCGCGTTC
Source organism: Aromatoleum sp. (assembly GCA_010365205.1). Taxonomy (GTDB): domain Bacteria; phylum Pseudomonadota; class Gammaproteobacteria; order Burkholderiales; family Casimicrobiaceae; genus CAIWHR01. The sequence continues at coordinate 4,505 of JAAFGU010000157.1, forward strand.
CGACCTTATTGGTGGTGGTCGGGCATGGCGCGGTGCCCGCGAGCGAGACGGCGACGGCCGCGCATCCGGGAATCGTCGTGCCGTTTTCGGTGAACGCAACGGTGCCCGTCGGCGAACTGCCGGTGACCGTCACGGTATAGGTGACGGCCGCGTTCTTGATCGACGGGTTGAGCGAGCTGCCGACCGCGGTGGACGTCGGCGCAGGCGTCGGCAGATTGGTCGTCCACGCCTCGACCTCGGTGAGCCGCGACCAGCCGTCGACGCTGCCGGTGATCAGAATACGGATGCGGTCGGTCGCCGTCGGCGCGAAGTTGACGCTGCGCTTGACCAGGTTGTTGCCGCCGATCGTCGTGATGGTGATCCACGCCGTGCCGGTCCAGCGCTGGACGGCAAAGATCGTGACGCCGAATTTCGTGAAGGTCTGCACGTCGCTCGGCTCGACCGGACTCGCGTAGCTGTCCTGCACCGAATAGACGACGACCTTGTTGATCGTCTTGCTGCCGCCCGCAAAGTTGATCTGCGCCCATTGCGGGAAGGTATTGGCGCCGCTGTTCCAGCCGCCGCCGCTGCCCCAGGGACTGCCCGTGCGCTCGTCGTTGTTGAGGCTCGCGGCCGGATAGCCCGCGCTGAAGAACGACGACACGCTGGCAACGCCTCCGTTGCTGGCGAGCGCGACGTTGGTGGTTACCGGAGTGGCGCTGACTCCCTGCGACAGCGCCGGGCTCACCGAGCCGGTGTTGGCGCCATCGCCGCCGTAGGTGGCGACGATCGAGTGCGTCGCGACGGAGAGGCTGCTGGTCGTGCACTGCGCGGTGCGCGCGTTGCCGCCGCCGCTCAGCGCGACGCTGTCGCAGCCGATGCTCGCCGCGTCGGAAGTGAAGCCGACGTTGCCGGTGGGCGCAAAGCCGTTGACGGTGGCGGTGAAACTGACCGCGACGCCCGTCGATGACGGGTTCAGCGAACTCGTAACCGCCGTCGTGCTGGTTGCCTGGTTGACGACTTGCGACTGCGGCGTGCTGGCGGAACCCGTGTTGTTGGCGTCGCCTGAAAAGGTCGCGGTGACGCCGTGCGTCGCCACGGTCAGCGCGCTGGTCGTGCAGGCGGCGGTGCGCGTGTTGGTGACGGGGACGTTCAGCGCAACGCTGCCGCAGCCGGCAATGGTCGCGACGCCGTCGGTGAAGGCGACGGTTCCCGCCGGCAGGTAGCCGTTGACGGTTGCGGTGAAGGTGACGCTCTGTCCGCCGGTCGACGGCGTTCCGGACGTTCCGACTCCGGTCGTGCTCGTCGCCTTGTTGACGACCTGCGACAGCGGCGTGCTGGTGGAGGTGAAATTCGCGACGTCGCCGGCGTAGATGGCGACAATGCTGTGCGTGGCGACGCTCAAGTTGCTGACCGGGCACTGCGCGGTACTGCCCGACAGCGCGATAGCGCCGCAGCCTGGGATGGTCACGCCGCCGTCGGTGAAGGCGACATTGCCGGTCGGCGCGGCGCCGAGGACGGTCGCCGTGAAGGTGACGGCGGCGCCGGCCGTCGACGCGTTGAGCGAGCTCGCAAGTCCGGTCGTCGTCGCGGCC
>JAAFGU010000158.1 GCA_010365205.1 Aromatoleum sp.
CGACCGCAGGCTCCGCGGCGAACAGCGGCGCCGGCAGCGTGTCGGCGCCGGGCGGCGCGCGCAACCGCCACGTCGGCATCAAGCCCAGTTCCAGCAGCAAGTCGTCGCGCGTCGGCATCGTCCGGCTCGTTGTCACGGTCCCACCGGCAGCGGCGAAGACTGCAGTGGCCGCCGCATCACCAGCGCATCCTCGCGTGGCGCGTCGGCGTCGGGCCCGGGATAGTAGGCGCGTCGTCGCGCGACGAGGGCGAAGCCCTCGGCTTCGTACAGCGCGATCGCCGCCGCATTGGACACACGGACGTCGAGAAACATCTGTTCCGCACCCAGCCATCGCGCATCGTCGATGAAAAGCCGCAGCAGCGCGCGGCCCAGGCCCTGCCGCCGGGCATCCGGCACGACCGAAAGATTCAGCAACTGCGCCTCGCCGGGTGCCAGCATCAGCACGCCGTACGCGACGATCCGGCCTTCGCGCTCGCCGACGCGCGCGCAATTGCCGGCCGCGAGCGCATCGCGAAAGTTGCCGGGACTCCACGGCGCAGCATGGATGTTGGCCTCGAGCGCGGCGACGTAGGCGAGGTCGCCCTCGCGCAATGGACGCCACTCCAGTGCCGGCGCCGGAATGAAGCTGCGCAGTGTCGCCATTTTGCGCGCGTCAGAGCCGGGCGCCCGCGGCGCGCTCGGCGGCGGTCAGCGCGACGCGGTGGCGGACATACAAGGGCAGGGCAGCAGCGGCGTCGACACCCTCGCCTGCCATCAGACGCGGCAGCGCCAGCTCGCCGATCGCCTGCGCGGTGGGCCGAGCGGTCTCGTCGGTACTGGTCAGGCCCAGTTGCGCAGCCAGCGCCGGATACGCGGCGAAGCCATTGCCCGCGCCGACCCACACGCCGGTAAGCGCCAGTTCGACTTGGGCGGGGGCCAGCACCGCCGGCGGATGCGTTTCCGTCCACGCCTGCGGTCCTCGCTCGTAGGCCGCGACGTAGATCTCCCGCATCCGCGCATCGAGGCAGGTGACCACGCGTGTGGGGCCCTGGGCGCGCCAGAGGGCGTGCGCGATCGCGGCCAGCGTCGGTACCGGCACGACCGGCCGGTCGATCCCCAGCGCCAGCCCCTGCGCGACGCCGCAAGCGATCCGGATGCCGGTAAATGATCCGGGTCCGGCACCGAATGCGATGCCGTCGAGCTCGGCCAGCGTCCAGCCGGCAGCGGCCAGCGCCGCTCGCACCATCGGCAGCAGCCGTTCCGAGTGCGTCTGTCCGGCGTGCTCGTCCCGAAGGTGCCAGTGGGAGCCGTAGCCGACGGCGACGCTGCACCATTCGGTCGAGGTGTCGAGGGCCAGGAGCTTCATCGCCGCATTTTACTCGACGCAGCGCGCGAATCGGCGGCGCAGGCCGCGCCGCGCCGGCGACGTACAATTATCGGTTCCCTCCAACCTCCCGCCATCGTGCCCGACATCGCCGCGCCTTCGTTTCCCGCTCCGCCCGTGCTCTCGATCCTGTCGCTCGACCAGGAAGGGCGCGGACTCGCGCGCGTCGACGGCAAGGCCGTCTTCGTCGAGGGCGCGCTCCCCGGCGAGGAGGTCACGTACAAAACGCTCAAACGCAAGCCGACGTACGAAATCGCCCGCGCAGAGACGATACGCTCGGCCAATCCCGCCCGCGTCGACCCGCGCTGCCCGCATTTCGGCGTCTGCGGCGGCTGCTCGCTGCAGCACTTCGACGCCGCCGCGCAGGTCGCCGCGAAGCAGCGCACGTTGGAGGACACGCTTTGGCACCTCGGGCGTGTGCGCGCGGCGCAGCTGCTGCCGGCGATCCACGGCCCGGCCTGGGGTTACCGGCATCGAGCGCGATTGTCGGTCCGGCACGTGGTGAAAAAGGGCGGGGTATTGGTCGGCTTTCACGAGAAGAAGTCGAGCTACGTCGCCGACATGACGTCGTGTGCGATCCTGCCGCCGAAGGTCTCGGCGATGCTGCCGCGGCTGCGCGAACTGGTCGGCTCGCTGAGCATCCGTGACCGGCTCCCGCAAATCGAACTGGCGGTCGGGGACGGCGCGAATCCCGTCCATGCACTGGTGCTGCGCATCCTCGCGCCGTTGGCGCCTGCCGATGAAATCGCGCTGCGGGAATTCGCCGACCGCCACGGCGTCCAGTTCTACCTGCAGGCGAGCGGACCCGAAACCGTGACCGTGTTCTATCCTCCCGCGCCGGCGCTGACTTACGCGCTGCCCGAATTCGATCTCGTGTTTCCGTACTCGCCGACCGAATTCACCCAGGTCAATCCTGCGATCAACCGGGTACTGGTACGCCGCGTGATCGCCCTGCTCGATCCACAATCGGGCGAGCGGATCGCGGATTTTTTCTGCGGCATCGGCAATTTCACGCTTCCGCTCGCCCGCCGGGGCGCATCGGTCATCGGCGTCGAGGGCGGCGCCGCGCTGGTCCGGCGCGCCGAAGAGAATGCGACTATCAACGGTCTTGCCGGGCGCGCGTCGTTTCGCCTGGCCAATCTGTTCGCGGCCACACCCGAATCCATCGAGGCGATGGGAGCGCTGGACAAGGTCCTCGTCGACCCGCCGCGCGAGGGCGCAATCGCGCTGGTCAAGGCGCTGCCCGGCGACGGGCCGCCACAGCGGATCGTCTACGTCTCGTGCAATCCCGCCACGCTCGCCCGCGATGCCGAAGTGCTCGTCCATGATCACGGCTATACGCTGGCCGCGGCCGGCGTGGTCAACATGTTCCCGCACACGGCGCATGTGGAATCGATCGCGGTGTTCCGCCGCTGAACCGGCCGCACGCTCCGCGCGCGCGGGTGCTCCTGCCGGCGTGGACCACAAAAAAAACGGGGCAACTCGCGTCGCCCCGTGTCAATGCTGTTGGTTCATTACTAGTCACGCTGCCCCGAAAATGCCAGAAGCAGATTCAGCAAGCTGATGAAAATATTGTACACGCTCAGGAACAGATTCAAAGTGGCCATCACGTAATTCGTCTCGCCGCCGCGGACGATGTTGCTGACGTCGTACAACAGGTACATCGAGAAGATCAGCACGGCGACCGCCGAGATCGTCAGCGACACCGCCGGCACCTGGAAGAACAGGTTGGCGAGCGACGCGACGACCACCAGGATCATCCCGACGAACAGGAACTTGCCGAGGAACGAGAAGTCGCGCTTGGTCACCGTCGCGATCGTCGCCATCCCGAAGAAGATCGCGGCCGTCATCCCGCCGGCGAGCGCGACCAGCTGGCCGCCGTTGCGGAAGCCCGCGGCGACGGTGAGGATCGGCGTCAGCATGGCGCCCGCAATGAACGTGAAGACGAATAGCGCGAGCACGCCCCATGAACTGTTGCGCAGTGCGGTGACGACGAACAGCGACCCGATCATCACGCCGAACATCAGCAGAGGCGTCATGATCGGCGCCGCCTTGAACAGCGCAATCATGTTGAATTGCATCCCGGCGAACGCGCCGGCGATCGTCGGCAGCATCGACAGTGCGAGCAACCAATACGTGTTGCGCAGCACGTTGTTGCGGTCGAGCACCTGCGTGTCGCCGGTGCGCGGCAGCGGGGATTGCGAGCCGGGGACCATCACAGGTTCGAGTTTGGCATCCATGCGTTCTCCACCATCGGTCCGGGTGCGGACCGGTTCAAGCGATTAGACTAACAGAAACGCGCAAGGTTTCAATGGCGTAAGACCGCAATGCGGGACGATCTTGCGTGCTAACATGCGGCCGCCGCCCGGACAAATCAAGCCCCCTGGCGGCCGTTCCGGCCGTGTCCCGTGCCGGCCGTTCCGCCGACGGGGCCCGGCGAGCATCGGATGGGTGGCCGAGCGGTTGAAGGCACCGGTCTTGAAAACCGGCAAGGGCGCAAGTCCTTCGTGGGTTCGAATCCCACTCCATCCGCCAATACCACTTCCCGCAAAGGCCCGCAGGTTCCTGTTACCGGCCGAATGTCATAGAGGAAAAGAGAAGCGGTCGTCCAATCTTTGAAATAACCAGCGCGACTTTAGCTCGCGGTGTCTAACGACCGACAAGAGCAAGGCTGCCCGTCCTGATGAGGGACCGGCTATCGACTGTTCTCCCAGGCGTCGGCGATTGATATCGAAATCCGCCAGGATATCCAACCATTCATGTTCCCGGCATTGGCACAATCTCCATAACCTCCACGGTAGCCCCAGGCATGGTGAGATGCGGGTTGTCACCAAAGAGGGCTGCTGCCGCTTCATACGATTCTGCTTGTACGATCGAGTAACCACCGATATCGTTTTTGATATCAGTTACCCCGCTTGCCGCGATCCGCTTTGTCTTTCCAGCAGGTCCACCATGGTCTGCAAAACTGGCCATATTTTTCTTCATCCACGCCTCCCACTCTCCCATGCTCTTCTTCCTTTCCTCCGCACTGGTACTCGCCATCATCTTTTGCATTTCCCCCATATCCATTCTGTACAGCGCCAAGAATTTTTTCATGCGGTTTCTCCTTAGTGAACTATTAACCGGCATTTCGCATGTCGGCCCCGGGAACATTTGAGTGACAGGATACAACGGCTAACCTGTTGAGACGCATGTCTCCACTCCCCTACGGAACCATGCTTAGACAGCGGATTTCAGTTTACGGCAAGTGTGTGCTGCTGGGTAATGGCGGGCCGAAGTCGACAGGCGCTCCGAGTCACAACGACCGGGTCGCAACAGCAGCTTGGGGGCACCTTTGGGGGCGACTATGGCATATTGGTACGCTGTAGCCCCTCAATGTGAATGCCACCCCCCGCCAGATTCACGGTGAGTCATCAAGCAAACTTGAGCAGCCGTGATCACCGACCCCAGCGCAGTCGAAGGCGATCGAAGAACCTCGGAATCAATTCCCTAAACGTCGACGGGCCGCTCTGGCCCTTGTGATCAGCGATCAGCAGAACTGCTTATTCCGTTGATCGCTCACGGCGAAAGGTGCCGTTGCCGCCATCGCCCCGTTTCAGCTCGCGAACTCGGGGCGGGCGAGGACCATGAAGACGCCCACGGGGCGAACGGGCGGCCGGGGATTCTGCCCTCGGCGCGGGTGCGGAATCGACAATTTCGGCACGCCCCCGGGGACTGTCCGGGCCTGGTCAGCCGCGCACAATTTTGCGCCACCGCAAGAAGCGGCTTCAAAGGACATGCAATACTGGCCACCGCAAGCTGAGGCAGGCTTCAGCCTGATGCATGCCCATCGGTCCCGAGATCCGGTAACCCAAGTGTCTTCGCTGCCTTCCGCCCATGCCGCGCAGCCCCCGGCCGGGATTGCCCCGGGGTCGCTCGCCGCGTGGGTGATGGCGCTGCGCCTGCGCAGCATGCTGATCGCCATCAGCCCGGTCCTGGTGGCGGTGGCGCTGGTGTGGCAGCGCACCGGGGCGCTCGACGTCAAGCTGGCGCTCCTGGTGCTCGGCACGAGCGTACTGTTTCAGATCGTCACCAACCTCCAGAATGACGTCGGGTACACGCTGCGCGGCGGCGAGCACAGCGGGACGCGCATCGGCCTGCCGCGCGCGACGAGCCTCGGCCTCCTCACGACCACGCAGGTACGCACCGCGATCGCGCTCGCGATCGTCGCGGCGATCCTCATCGGCCTTCCGGTCGTGCTCGCCCGCGGCTGGCTCGTCCTCGCCATGGGCATCGCGTCGATCATCGGCGCGCTCGCCTACATGGGCGGGCCGCGGCCCATCGCCTACATGCCTTTGGGCGAACTCGTGGTGTTCGTCTTCTTCGGCCTGTTCGCGGTGGCCGGCAGCGACTACGCGTTGGCCGGCGTGACGGTGCCGCCGTCGACCTGGCTCGCGGCGGTCGCTATGGGCACGCTCGCCGCCGCGGCGCTGGTCGTCAACAACCACCGCGATATCAATCATGACCGCTACGTGGGGCGGCGCACGTTTCCGGTCGTGTTCGGCGCGGCTGCGTCGCGCCGGTTGTACGCCGCGTGCCTGACGGTGCCGTTCGCGCTGCTGCCGATGCTCGCATGGCTCCAAAGCTCGCCGTGGTTCCTGCTGCCGCTGGCGCTCGCTCCCGCGGCTTGGCGCCTCGACCGGGACTTCGTTTCGTGCCCGCC
>JAAFGU010000159.1 GCA_010365205.1 Aromatoleum sp.
TGGCTCGTCCCCGGCCACTGCGACCCGACGGTGAATCTCTACGACTGGATCGTCGGCGTGCGCGGCGACCGTGTCGAATGCGTATGGCCGGTGACCGCGCGCGGGGCGCTCGGCTGAATGAGCCGTCGGCGTCAGGACGTCAGCGTCAGGACGTCAGCGTCACGATGCCGCGGGGAGTGCGCAGCATCACGGCCAGACGCGCCTCGCGGTCGTAGCTGACGTTGATGGCCGGATCGAGGCCGAGTGCGGCGAGCGCGGCGCGCACCGGTGCGGGATCCGGATGCGTCGCGGCGAGTTGTGCCAGCGTCACGTTCGATTTCGGCAGCGTGTCGGCGGGGTGCGTCGGGACGTCCCACTGGATCAACGTCGGCACGACGCCGCGGCCGGGCAGCGCGCCGTCGTCCGGAATCGTGATTCGCCAGCGGTAATCGCCGCGCGACATCGGGTGGATCGTGCCGAGCGGCAGCGGGGAGGCCGCGGCGGCGGCCTCGATGTCATCGGTGCGCGCGACCCAGTGAATGAGCCGCGGGCGCTCCATCAGATCCGATTGCAGTGCGATGTGGTCGAGACCGAACCAGCGTGGCCGCGACGGTTTTTTGGCGTCGGGATCGATCGCGATGATCTCGAGAAAGACGCGGTCGCCGAGCTTGAGCAGCGCGTTGTGGGTCCCCATCGCGACGTGCTTGCCGCCCGGCCGGGGCGCGGTGCCGGTCAGGTTGGCGATGTAGTCGATGCCGTCGGCGAGTGTTGTCGCGGCGAGCACCAGATGATCGAACGCTGCCGTGACGGTCGCCGGCCGTGACGCCATCACGGGGTTTCGGCGGCGGCGAAGTCGAGTTCCACCCGCGCGCCGTTCGGGTCGAGGAAGAAGACCTGCCAGATGCCGGACGCCGGCTGCTGGCGGCACGTATGCTCGAGATCGTGCGCGATCAGCGTCTTGATGGTGTCGGCGAGGCCGGTCGCCGAGAACGCCATGTGGTCGATCACGCCGGGCCTGAGTTCGCCGCGCGAGCGGCCGCCGACCACGTGCAGTACGGGCTGACCGCCCGCGTACAGCCATGCGCCGGGGAAGTTCAGCGGCGGGCGCGCACCTTCGGTGAGCCCCAGCAAGTCGCAATAGAAGCGCACGGTGCGCGGTACGTCGTCGGTGAGAACGGTGAAGTGGTTCATTGCGGCGATGGGCATGGCGTCCTCGCGTCGGGGTTCGGAATCGCAATTTTACTGCAGCGCGCTGCGGACGAAGGCACCGAGTAGCGTGGTCGCGTCGGGCCCGTGCGCGTCGTTGTAGGGATACTGGTCGTCGCCGCCGCTCCAGGCGTGGCCCAGTCCGTCGATGAGTACGTGCCGCGCAACCAGGCGTGAGCCGCTCGTCCATTCGCGGGTCGTCACCTGGCGGCCGTCGCCGGTCGTCGTCGTCGCGGCGCGATCGGAAGGCGGGAGTTCGGCAGAGGGGCCCGACGTCGCTGCCGGGTGGGCGTTCAGCGCGAGATATTGGCGGACGAGCTGGACGGCGTTGATCGGCGGCACGACGCTGTCGAGGGAACCCTGGATGGCCATCAACGGCACGGGCAGAGACGACGGGTCCGCGGCGGCGCGGGCATCGGTCCCGATCTGCACGACGTCGGTGTCGGCGCCTTTGCTGGTGACGGTGAGTGCGGTGAGCGGCGACGACGCTGCGCCGCAGGCAATGCCGGAGTGGATGAACGTGCCGGCCACCAGATCCGGGCGGCGCACGCCGAGAATCGCCGCAAGGCTGCCGCCCGATGACATCCCGGCGACGAACACGCGGCGCTTGTCGATGCGGTAGGCTTGGCGCACGGTCTTGATTTGCGCGGCGACGATCGCCGCCTCGCCCCAGCCTCTCGCCGTCCCCCGGTCGAACCAATTCCAGCAGCCCCACGCGTTCGCGCCGTCCTTCTGCCGCGGAAGCAGCACCAGACAACCCAGTTCGTCGGCCAGTTTCGCGATGCGCGTGCCCGCCGCGATGTCCTCGGGTGTCTGCTTGCACCCGTGAATCAACACGACCAGCGGACTCCTTCGCCAGGTCGAGTGACCTTTCGGCACGTAGACCAGGTAGTCGCGCTGCGGCAGGATCCACGGCGCGACGGCGAGGAAGCCGCGGAACGATCCTTTCCCCCCGGTCTCGAAGCGCCCCGGCGCTGGCGGCTCGCGCCGGAAGAGCTTGGCAAGGAACGCCTCGGTGCGGGACCAGAGATCGCGAAGTGTGGCCATGGTACGGCGGAATCCTCAATGCGTACTGCAGAGTGGCGCCGCGTCGTGAGGCGAGCCCATCGTTGCGTCCGCTGATCGCAGACGCGAGGGCCGCGACGCCTCGGCCGCGAGGGCGGTCCACATCGGCCGTCCGCTGCAGCCGATGGGACCTCAGATCAGCACGATGTCGTACTGCTCCTGCGTGTAGATCGACTCCACTTGCAGCGAGATCGGCTTGCCGATGAAGTCGCCGAGCTGCGCCAGCGATTGCGATTCCTCGTCGAGGAAGAGGTCGATCACCGATTGCGACGCGAGAATGCGGAACTCGCGCGCGTTGAACTGCTTCGCTTCGCGCAGGATCTCTCGCAGCACGTCGTAGCAGATTGTCCGCGCCGTCTTCAGTTCGCCGCGCCCCTTGCAGGTGGGGCATGCCTCGCACAGCACGTGCGCGAGCGATTCGCGCGTGCGCTTGCGCGTCATCTCGACCAGGCCGAGCTGCGTGAAGCCGTTGACGGTGAGCCGCGTCCGGTCCTTGTCGAGCGCTCGGTTCAGCTCCGCCAGCACCGCCGCGCGGTGATCGGGATTCTCCATGTCGATGAAGTCGATGATGATGATGCCGCCGAGGTTGCGCAGCCGCAGCTGCCGCGCGAGCACCTGCGACGCTTCGAGATTGGTTTTGAAGATCGTGTCGTCGAAGCTGCGGCCGCCGACAAAGCCGCCGGTGTTGACGTCGATCGTCGTCATCGCCTCGGTCTGGTCGATGATGAGGTAGCCGCCGGACTTCAAGTCGACGCGCCGGCCCAACGCCTTTTCGATCTCGTCCTCGACGCTGTTGAGGTCGAACAACGGCCGCTCGCCGGCATGGTGGTGGATGTGGTCGATGAGCGCCGGCGTGTACTCGCGCGCGAACGCCTGCATCTTGACGAAAGTCTCGCGCGAATCGACGACGACGCGTTCCGTTTCCTCGGTCGCCATGTCGCGCAGCACCCGTTGCGCGAGCGAGAGGTCCTGGTAGAGGAGCGCCGGCGCGGGCACCGTGGCGGCGCGCGCATTGAGGTCGCCCCAGAGTTTGGTCAGGTATTCGATGTCGTTCTGCATCTCGCGTTCGGTGGCGGTCTCGGCCATCGTGCGGATGATGAAGCCGCCGGTCATGCCCTCCGGCAGCAGCTGCTGCAGCTTTCCGCGCAGGATCTCGCGCTCGGCCTCGTCCTCGATCCGCTGCGAGATTCCGATGTGCGAATCCTGCGGGAGGTAGACGAGCAGTCGTCCCGCGAGGCTCACCTGCGTCGACAGCCGAGCCCCCTTGGTGCCGATCGGATCCTTGATGACCTGCACGAGCAGCGGCTGGCCTTCGTGCAGGATTTTCTCGATCGGTCGGCTGTCGCTGCCGCCGTGGCCATTTTGCCGGTGTTCCCAGATGTCGGCGATGTGCAGGAATGCGGCCCGTTCGAGGCCGATCTCGACGAACGCGCTCTGCATCCCCGGAAGCACGCGCGCGACGCGGCCCAGGCAGATGTTGCCGACAAGCCCCCGCGCGCTGGAGCGTTCCATGTGGAGCTCTTGCACGACGCCCTGTTCGAGCATCGCGACGCGGGTTTCCTGAGGGGTTACGTTGATAAGAATTTCATGGGTCATCGTCGGCAGTTGGATCGAAGCTCCGTATTCCAGGTCGGCGGCGCCGCACGCGGGGCGCCGCCCAAAAATTGGGCAGTTGAGATCCTTATAGCACGGGGAACCCGATCCGCGCGAGGACGTCGGCGGTCTCGCAGAGCGGCAATCCCATCACCCCGGAGTAGCTTCCTTCGAGACGGCTGATGAAGGCCGCGGCGCGGCCCTGCACCGCGTAGCCGCCGGCCTTGTCGAACGGTTCCCCGGTCGCGACGTAGCGCTCGATCTCCTCGTGCGACAGCTTGCGCAGCGTGACCTCGGATATCGACACGGCGCGCACGATCTTCGCTTCCCACGAAATCGCCACCGCGGTGATCACCGAATGGCTGCGCCCCGACAAGAGCGTCAGCATGCGCAACGCGTCGACCGCGTCGCGCGGCTTGCCGAAGATCGCTCCGTCCAGCACCACCTCGGTATCGGCGCCGAGCACGGGGCGCGGCGTGAGCTCGCGTCGCAACATCCGGTGCCAGCCGACGGCCGCCTTTGTGCGCGCGATGCGTTTGACGTAGTCGAGGGCCTTCTCGTCCTTGCGCGGCTGCTCGACCAGGTCGCGCCGGCGGCCGGGCGCCTCGCGCAGCAGCACTTCCTCGAATTCGACCCCCAGTTGGCGCAGCAGCTCCTGCCGGCGCGGGCTTTTCGACGCGAGGTAGATGGAGGGAGCGCTCATGACCGCGGGAGATCGACTGCTTCACCGGGACGTTACTCCCGATGATATGGATGGCCGGACAGCAGGCTCGCGGCGCGGTAGAGCTGTTCGGCGAGTAGCACGCGCACGAGGCCGTGCGGCAATGTTAGCGCGGAAAGCGCGACGACGGCAGTCGCGCGGCGCTTGACGTCCGGATCGAGCCCGTCCGCGCTGCCGATGACGAACGCGGCGTCGTGCGCTTCGACGCGCCAGCGGGCAAGATGGTCGGCGAGCGTGCGCGTGGTCCACGCAACGCCGCGCTCGTCGAGGGCGACGACGAGGACGCCTTTGCAGGCGGCATCGATGCGGGGGGCTTCTGCCGCAAGGAGTTGCGCGACCGGCTTGCCGCGGTCGCGCGGCTCGGGCTTGAGTTCGACGAGCTCCAGCGCAAACTCGCGCGGCAGGCGCCGCGCATAGTCGTCCCATCCGGCGGCGATCCAGGCCGGCATCCGATGGCCGAGCGCGACGACGCGGATTCTCATGGTCGGCGGAGCGCGCAGGACCGGGGGCGCAGCCGGGGTCGCAGATAATCCGCGACGGGGCGTCAGGCGGCCTTTTTTGCCGCCGTCGCGCTGGGCTTGGCCCGCCGCACCGGCGATGGCGGCGTCCACAGTTCTTCCAGGTTGTAGTACGCGCGGACCGCGGGCTGCATGATGTGGACAACGATGTCGCCCGCATCGACCAGCACCCATTCGCCGGTCTCTTCGCCTTCGACGCCGAGGATCGTCGAACCGGCCTCCTTCAGCTTGTCTCGGACGTGATGCGCCAGCGCTTTCACCTGCCGGTTGGACTCGGCGGAGGCGACGATCAGCGTGTCGTAGAGACTGGTGAGCTTGCGGACGTCGAGGACGGTGATATCGCGCGCTTTGATGTCCTCGAGGGCGGTGACGGCGGTCTTCTGGGTTTTGTTAAGTCGCATCCGTGTGGGGTCGATAGAGCCGATTGCGTTCAATATAGGCCAAAACGGCGGGCGGGAGCAAACCGCGGACTGCGGCAATTCCCGCGGATCCCCGCGCCAATTGCGCGCGTAACGCGGACGCGGAGATGTCGTGGGCCGTGATCGGCTGCAGGACGATCGCGCCGGCCACCGCGCCGGCCAGTGCGTCCGAGGATCGCCGGAACCGACGCTGCCATTCGTCGGCGAGCGGCGCTGGCAACGCCGCGTCGAGCGTCGTTCCGGGTCGCGCGACGACGACGAGATGCGCGAGATCGAACAGTTCGCGCCAGCGGTGCCATCCGGGGAGGCCGAGAAACGCGTCGGTGCCGACGATCAGCGCAAGCGGCCGTGCGGGGGCCTCCTGCCGCAATTCTTCCAGCGTCAGGACGGTGTAGCTGCGTCCGGGTCGGGCGGTCTCGCGCGCGTCGACTTCGAGGCCCGGGCAATCCTCGATCGCGAGTTCGACCATCGCCAGCCGTTGGAGGGCGGTCGCGACGGGTGCCGCGCGGTGCGGCGGATCACCGGCGGGCAGCAGGCGCACCGCCGACAGCGCGAGCGCCGCG
>JAAFGU010000160.1 GCA_010365205.1 Aromatoleum sp.
TCTGACCGGGGGGCGCGCGACGCTGCCCGCGCCGCTACCGGACGCTGCCCGCGGCGAAATACACCGATTCCGGGTGTGCGAAGTAGAACCCGCTCACCGACGACGCCGGCAGCATCGCGTAGTTCTCGGTAATCGTCATGCCGACGTCGGGGGCGCCAAGCAGGTCGAACAGCGGTGCCTTCACCGAATGGTCGGGGCACGCCGGATAACCGGGCGCCGGACGGATGCCGCGATACTCCTCGCGGACCATGCCGGCGACGTCGATCGCCTCGTCCTTCGCGTAGCCCCACAACTCGCGCCGCACTTTCGCGTGCAGCCACTCGGCGAACGCTTCAACCAGGCGGTCGGCGAGCGCCTTCAGCATGATCGCGCTGTAGTCGTCCTTCCTGGCCTCGAATTCGGCGAGCTTCTTTTCGATCCCGAGCCCGGTGGTCACGGCGAACGCGCCGAGGTAATCCTTCACGCCGGAGTCCTTCGGCGCGACGAAGTCCGCCAGGCAGTAGTTCGGCTTGCCGGCCGGGCGTTGGTTGAGCTGACGCAGGTTGTGCCAGGTCAGCGCCGGCGTGCTGCGCGACTCGTCGGTGTAAAGCTCGATGTCCTCATCGACGGAATTCGCCGGCAGCAGGAGGACGACGCCGTTCGCCGTCAGCCAGCGGCCGGCGACGATTTGGTCCAGCATTTCCCGACCTTCCGAGTACACGCTGCGCGCTGCTTCGCCGACGACTTCATCGTCGAGGATCGCCGGGAACGGGCCCGACAGTTCCCATGCCTGGAAGAACGGCCCCCAGTCAATGAACTTCGCAATCTCGGCCAGATCGACGTTGCGCAATTCGCGGCGGCCGATGAAGGTCGGCGCCGGCGGCACGTAGCGCTGCCAGTCCGCCTTGAACCGGTTCGCGCGCGCGGCTTCCAGCGAGATCAGCGTCGGGCCCTTCTTGCCGGCGTGCTGGACGCGGATCTTCTCGTAGTCGGCGGCGACCTGGGCGACGTAGGCGTCCTTCAGCTCGTCCGACAGCAGATTGCTCGCCACGCCGACCGCGCGCGACGCGTCCGGCACGTAGACGGTGACGCCGCCGTAATTCGGCGCGATCTTCACCGCCGTGTGCACGCGCGACGTCGTCGCGCCGCCGATCAAGAGCGGCTGCTTCATCCCGAGGCGCTCCATCTCGTGCGCAACGTGCGCCATCTCCTCGAGCGACGGGGTGATCAGGCCCGACAGCCCGACGATGTCGGCGTTGCGCTCGATCGCCGTTTCGAGGATCTTTTTCGCGGGAACCATCACGCCGAGGTCGATCACGTCGAAGTTGTTGCACTGGAGCACGACGCCGACGATGTTCTTGCCAATGTCGTGGACGTCGCCTTTGACGGTCGCCATCACGATCGTGCCCTTGGGCTTGGCCGCCTCGCCGGATTTCGCCTTCTCCGCCTCGATGAACGGGATCAGGTGCGCGACCGCCTGCTTCATCACGCGGGCGCTCTTCACCACCTGCGGCAGGAACATCTTGCCGGAACCGAACAGGTCACCGACCACGTTCATCCCCGCCATCAGCGGACCCTCGATCACGTGGATCGGCCGCGTGAACTGCCTGCGCGCCTCCTCGGTGTCTTCGACGATGTAGGTCGTGATCCCGCGAACCAGCGCGTGCGACAGGCGCGCCTCGACCGGTGTGTCGCGCCACGCGAGGTCCTCGACGATCTGCCTGCCCTGCACTTTCCTGTAGCTCTCGGCGAACGTGACCAGCCGCTCGGTCGCGTTTTCGCCGCCGGGGAGCTGGCGGTTCAGCACGACATCCTCGACCCGGTCGCGCAATTCGCGTGGAATCTCGTCGTAGACGCCGAGCTGCCCGGCATTGACGATGCCCATCGTCATGCCGGCCTTGATTGCGTGGTACAGGAACACCGTGTGGATCGCCTCGCGCACCGGATCGTTGCCGCGGAACGAAAAGCTGACGTTCGACACGCCGCCGGAGACCTTCGCGTGCGGCAGGTGCTGCCGGATCCAGCGCGTCGCGTTGATATAGTCGAGGGCGTAATTGTTGTGTTCCTCGATCCCCGTCGCGATGGCGAAGACGTTGGGATCGAAGATGATGTCTTCCGGCGGGAAACCCAGCTCGCGCGTCAGGAGCTCGTACGCGCGCCGGCAGATTTCGACCTTGCGCTCGAACGTGTCGGCCTGCCCCTTTTCGTCGAACGCCATCACGATCGCCGCGGCGCCGTAGCGCTTGACCAGCGTCGCCTGGCGAAGGAATTCTCCCTCGCCTTCCTTCATCGAAATCGAGTTGACGATCGGCTTGCCCTGCACGCACTTCAGGCCCGCCTCGATGACCTCCCATTTCGACGAATCGATCATCACCGGGACCCGCGCGATGTCCGGCTCGGAGGCGATGAGGTTCAGGAATTTGACCATCGCTGCCTTGGAATCGAGCATCGCCTCGTCCATGTTGACGTCGATCATCTGCGCGCCGTTCTGCACCTGCTGGCGCGCGACGTCGACGGCCGCGGTGTAGTCGCCGGACAGGATCAGCTTGGCGAAGACGCGCGAGCCGGTGACGTTGGTGCGCTCGCCGACGTTGACGAACAGCGCGTCGTCGTCGATGGTCAGCGGCTCGAGGCCGGCAAGGCGCAGGGGGCGGGACTCAGGCATGGGGCACGGCTTGTGGTGGGACCGGGTGCTGCGGGGGCGTCTCCCCGGACGGCGAAACGACGCACGGCGGATAGCGCGTCACGCGGACAGGCGGCAGGCGGATTCCTCTCGGCGCGCGCCGTGACGCCGATGCCTGCGACCGCGGCTACGCGGCAATGGCTTCCTCCGGTGCCGCCGGGATCCGCCGCGGCGGCAGATGCTTCACGGCCTCGGCGATCGCGCGAATGTGCGCCGGCGTGGTGCCGCAACAGCCGCCAACCAGGTTGACGAAGCCGCTCTGCGCGAACTCCGAGAGCAGCCGCGCCGTCTCCTCCGGCGTCTCGTCGTAGCCGGTGTCCGACATTGGATTGGGCAGCCCCGCATTCGGGTAGCACGATACGAAGGTGTCGGCGACGCGCGCGATTTCCTCGATGTACGGCCTCATCAATTCCGCGCCGAGCGCGCAGTTCAGCCCCACCGCCAGCGGCCGCACGTGGCGAACCGAGTTCCAGAACGCTTCGGGCGTCTGCCCGGACAAGGTGCGGCCGGAGGCGTCGGTGATGGTGCCCGACACGATCACTGGATAGCGCCGGCCGATCCGGTCGAAGTACGTCCCGAGCGCGAACAACGCGGCCTTGGCATTGAGCGTGTCGAACACCGTCTCCACGAGAAAAAGATCGGCGCCGCCTTCGGCCAGGCCTTCGATCGCCTCGCCGTAGGACGCCACCAGCGCGTCGTAGGTCACGTTGCGGGCGCCGGGGTCGTTGACGTCGGGCGATATCGACGCCGTGCGGTTGGTCGGGCCCAGCGCGCCGGCGACAAATCGCGGCTTGTCCGGTGTCTTTGCCGTCCACGCGTCGGCGCGCTCGCGCGCGATCGCCGCCGCGGCGCGGTTGATCTCGCGCACGTGGCCCTCGAGCCGGTAGTCGGCCTGCGCGATCGACGTCGAATTGAAGGTGTTGGTCTCGAGGATGTCGGCGCCGGCTTCGAGATACTCGTCGTGGATCGCGCGGATCACCTCCGGCTTGGTGAGCACGAGGACGTCGTTGTCGCCCTTCAGGTCCTGCGGATGGTCGTGCAGGCACACGCCGCGATAGTCGGCTTCGCCGAGCTTGTAGCCTTGGATCATCGTGCCCATCGCGCCGTCGAGGATCAGGATGCGTTCGGAGAGCAGCTTCGTCAGCAGCGCGGTGGCGTCGGGGCGCAGGGCCATGGGAACTCCACGAAACAAAAAACCCGTTCAGCTTGCCGCCGAGCGGGTTTCGGGTCGAAACCGCTTTAGCTGTATTTGTAGAGCGCCCGCAAGCTGAGGGTCAAATCGGCGCTATGGGTCTGAATCTAAGGGCAAAGGCACGCTTTGTCAATCGCGCGGCCTGCGTTCGGCTACCCTGTCCGCCTGAAACCCAACGAGATCCTGCGATGATCGATCCCGCGATTCGGTAGCTGCTCGACAGCTATTTCACGGCCCCCGAGGAAGCCGGCGTGCCCGGCGTCGCAAAGCTGCGCGCCGCTGCGGTGGACGCATCGCGCCTGTTCAGCGGCACGCCTCCGGGACTCGCCGACGTGCGTGACGCGAGGCACGGTGGCGGCCGCGGACCTGGATCGACACGATCGCCGCCGCGGCGCGGCTATAAGCGGCGAACGAATCGCCATGACGGATGCGACGCGTCCGTGTTAATTTTGCCGCCATGAAACACCTCAAGCCGCCGGACGCCCTCGCCTTCCTGCGCACCAACCCGCAGGCGTTGTTCATCGACTGCCGCGCCCGTGCCGAATACCTGTATGTCGGGCACCCCATCGGCGCGCAGCACGTTGCGTGGAACGATGTGCCCGACTGGGAAATCAACCCGCACTTCGTCGGGCAGGTGAAGGAGCTCGCCAGCGTCGACCGGCCGGTGGTGCTGATCTGCCGTGCGGGCAACCGGTCGATCAGCGCGGGGCAGGCGCTGGAGAGGGCCGGCTTTACCGAGGTCTACAACGTGCTCGACGGGTTCGAGGGGCCGCTGGACGAGCACCATCGCCGCAGCGGGATTGCCGGCTGGCGCAAGGAAGGTCTGCCGTGGGAGCAGTCGTGACGCCGACGTCGGAAATTGCGCCAGCGGCGTTCGCCGCGTCCGCGCTTAACACGAAGCGGCTTGCGTGCTAGATTCACTTGGATGAAGCACCTGAAACCCACGGAAGCGTTCCAGTTCCTGCACGACAACCCGCAGGCGGTGTTCATCGACTGCCGCAGCGAGATGGAGTACCTGTTCGTCGGCCATCCGGCAAGCTCGCACCACGTCGCGTGGAACGACGGCCCCGACTGGGAGATCAATCCGCACTTCGTCGGGCAGGTGAAGAAGATCGCCAGCATGAACCGGCCGGTGGTCGTGATCTGCCGCAGCGGTCAGCGCTCGATCACCGCCGGCAACGCGCTGGAGCAGTCCGGCTTCAGCGAGGTCTACAACGTCCTCGAGGGTTTCGAAGGCCCGCTAGACGACGAGCATCACCGCAATGTGATCTCCGGCTGGCGAAAGGAAGGCCTGCCGTGGGAGCAATCCTAGTTTTCGGGTAGACCGGCGGTCCGCCCGGCGTGTCGCGGCAGCCTGCGCACCGCCGCTCCGGCACGCGCATCGGAGAGACCGTCTCGATGGCCGCCTACGGCCAACTCTGCACGCTCTTCTACGACGCCGACAAACCCCGCGCGTCCGCCGCCGAAGTCGCGTGGTACGCCAGCCGGCTGCCCCGCGACGCGGGACCGGTGCTCGAAGCGATGGCGGGCTCGGGCCGGCTGCTGCTGCCGCTGTGCAAGCAGCGGATCAACGTCCACGGCGTCGACCATTCCGAAGCGATGCAGGCGAGTTGCGCGGCCCGGCTCGATCACGCTGGACTGGCGACGCCGCTGTTCCGGCAGGATCTCGCCGCGCTCAATCTTCCTTTTCGGTACGCCGCCGCATTCGTCGCCGCCGGGTCGTTCCAGTTGATCGTCGATCCGATCGCCGCGATGACGGCGCTGGAGCGGCTGCGAGCGCATCTGATCGGCCCGGGCGTACTGCTGCTCGATTTCATCGTGCCGGGGGAGGCGCTGCATCCCCCGGGCGCGACGGTCATCGAGGTGCGCACCGTCACGCTGGAGGACGGTAGCAAGATCGCGCTGCGCTCCGAGACAATCGTCGACGCCGAGGGCCGCCGGATCGACACACGTGGACGCTACGAGCGGCGCGAAGGCGCGAGGCTTCTCGCGCGTGAGGACGAGATGATCGCACTGACCTGGTATGACGAGGATGAAATCGTCGCGTTGCTTGGAGATGCGGGGTACCGCGACATCGTGATCGAGGGCTCGCCGCTGCCCGCCGCCGGCGTCGAGCGGCGCTTCGCGGTGCGGGCGCGCGCATAGCGCCTGCGCGGCTCTTGGAACTGCGCCACGCGCGCGGTGATCGCCTCGGTTTCGGGTT
>JAAFGU010000161.1 GCA_010365205.1 Aromatoleum sp.
CCAGGTTCTGCCACAGCGGTCCCTCACGCGAGTCCGCCTTGAGTTCCAGATAGGCGGTCGACGGCACGGCGAGCCGGCCTGACACCGCGACCGCTCCGGGTGGCGGCGGCGCGTCGGGCAGCGCGGTTCGCGACGCACCCTGCGCGATCCAGCCTCGAGCGACGAGCACGACGCGGCCGTCGGCGAGTTTCAGCGGCGTCACCACGTCGTATCCGGCGCGACCCGCGTGAATCCTGTTGTCGATGAGGATCTGGCGCGCCACGTCGTACTCGCCGGCCGCGGCAATCGTCCGGAAGCGCAGCGCCGTCCAGTCCGTCGCCGCGGGCAGCGAGGAGAGATCCACCGGCGCGGACTGCGCGGCGATGTCGAACTTCGCGCGCAGCGCCTCCTTGTCCTGCATTCGGCCGCGCTGCCAGTTGCCGGCAGACACGAAAAGCAGAACCGCGGCAAGCGTCGCCAGCGTCGGCACGACTCGAGGCCGGAAACGGCAAGCGCCGGAAAGGATCGGGTTTGGCATCGCTCCACGCTTCTCTTAAACTGCCCGATCGCCCTGCCGGCGAAGCAACCGGATTTCCATGAAGATCGTCGTCGTCCTCGGCCTCGTCGCCATCGTCGTCACTCTGTTCACCGCGCTGTTCTTCCTCTATCGCGACCAGGGGCGCGGTACCCGAATGTGGAAAGCGCTGGCGCTCCGCGTTGCGCTGTCGATCGGCCTCGTCGCGCTTCTCGTCATTTCGTACCGTCTGGGCTGGATCGCCCCGACCGGCGTCCGATAAACAAAAAAGCCGCACGGGTCGCGTGCGGCTTTTTCCGTCGCGCCGGCTCCCGGTCAGACCAGCCAGTACACCAGCACGAACAGCAGCAGCCAGACGACGTCGACGAAGTGCCAGTACCACGCCGCCGCCTCGAACGCGAAATGATGGTCGGGCGTGAAGTGCCCCTTGACCGTCCTCCCGAGCATCACCGTCAGCATGATCGCGCCGATCGTCACGTGCGCGCCGTGGAAGCCGGTCAGCATGAAAAACGTGGAGCCGTAGACGCCGCTCGACAGCTTCAGATTGAGCTCGCTGTAGGCGTGCGTGTACTCGTAGGCCTGGAAGCCGAGGAACGTCGCGCCCAGCAGGATGGTGAGGAGCAGCCAGATCTTGAGCTGACCGCGATGACCCGACGTGAGCCCATGATGGGCGACCGTCAACGTGAAGCCGGACGTCAGCAGGATGATCGTGTTGAGCAGCGGGATTCCCATCGCGCCCATCGGCGTGAAGGTCTCCTTGAGGTAGGGTCCGACGGTGGGCCAGCCCGCCGTGTAGTCGGGCCAGAGCAACTTCGAGTTGAGGCTGCCGAGGTCGGGCACCGACAGATTGCGAACGTAGAACAGCGCACCGAAGAACGCCGCGAAGAACATTACCTCGGAGAAGATGAACCAGCTCATGCCCCAGCGGAACGAGCGGTCGACTCTCCTGCTGTACAGCCGCCCCTCCGATTCGCCGATCACCGTGCCGAACCACCCGAACAGCATCACCAGCAGGATGCAGAAGCCAAGCCCGACCAGCCACGGACCCGCGTCCATGCCGTTGACCCAGAATGCCGCGCCCAGGCCCAGGAAGAGCAGCGCCGCCGAGCCGGTGATCGGCCAGTGCGACGGCTGCGGTACGAAGTAGTAGGGCTTGGCGCCGGATTGTGCTGCGCTCATCGATGACTCCTCATGTCCTGCTCGTATTCCTGTTCGTATTCGATTTCGGTTTCGTGCTCTGCGACTTCGCCGCCGCGCCGCTTCCTGCCGCGCGCGCGCTCCCTCAACTCTTTCCGTCCGCGCCGCCGCCCTCGACCTCGAAAAAGGTGTAGGACAGCGTGATCGTCGGAATGTCCTTCGGCAGCGCGGGGTCGATCACGAACACCACGGGCATCTGCCGTTTTTCGCCGGCCTGGAGCGTTTGCCTGGAGAAGCAGAAACACTCGAGCTTGCTGAAATACCGGGCGGCCTGCATCGGCGCGTAACTCGGGATCGCCTGGCCGGTCATCGGCCGGTCCGTCGTATTGACGATCTCGTACATCACCTGCCGCACTTCACCCGGGTGCACGCCGGCGATCGCCTCCAGCGGCCGGAACGTCCACGGCAGCTTGCGCACGTTGGCGTCGAACTCGACGCGCACCGTGCGCGCGTAGTCGACCTGCGTGCTCTTCGATTCGTCGGCCTGGGCGATGTTGCGCAGCCCCGTGACTTCGCAGATCTTCTCGTAGAACGGGACCAGCGCATAGCCGAAACCGAACATCGCGATCACGACGAAGCCTAGCTTCATCAGCAGCGCGCGGTTGGACTTCTGCAGGGCGACGTTCATCGGCGCGCACTCATTTGCGCAGGTTGCGGCCGATGGCCACGACGAGGTAGAGCAGGACGGCGGCGCCGATGACGCCGAGCGACGCCGTCGGATCGCCGATCAGCTTCGACGCAATGATCCCGAAGAAGAAGACGAGCGCGATCGACAGCAGGATCAGCGCCGTCCTGAGATTGGCGGACCTGCGCCGCGCGGCGGCGGCGTCGCTGGACTCGGCGTGGGTGCTCATCGTGGGTCTCGTCGCGGCGCTCAAGGCTGCGTCACCTGATGACCGGCGGGGTCTCAAACGTGTGGTACGGGGGCGGCGAAGGCAGCGTCCATTCGAGCGTGTCGCCGCCGTCCCATGGTTTCGCCGGCGCCTTGGCCCCGTCGCCGCGAATGCACTTGATCACCGCGTACAGGAAGATCAGCTGCGAAAGGCCGAAGCCGAGCGCGCCTATCGACGCCACCATGTTCCAGTCGGCGAACTGCTGCGCGTAGTCCGGGATCCGCCGCGGCATGCCTGCCAGCCCGAGGAAGTGCATCGGGAAGAACGTGATGTTGAAAAAGATCATCGAGCCCCAGAAGTGCAGCTTGCCGAGGCGCTCGTCGTACATCGTGCCGGTCCACTTCGGGATCCAGTAGTAGGTGCCGCCGAAGAACGCGAACAGGCTGCCGGCGACCATCACGTAATGGAAGTGAGCGACGACGTAGTAGGTGTCCTGCAGCTGGATGTCGACCGGCGTGATGGCGAGGACCAGTCCCGTGAAGCCGCCCAGCGTGAACAGGAACAGGAATCCGATCGCGAACAGCATCGGCGCCTCGAACGTCATTTCGCCCTTCCACATCGTGGCGAGCCAGTTGAAGACCTTCACGCCGGTGGGCACCGCGATCAGCATCGTCGCGTACATGAAGAACAGCAGCCCGGCGGCGGGCATGCCGACCGTGAACATGTGGTGCGCCCACACGATGAACGACAGAATCGCAATGCCGGCGACCGCGTAGACCATCGACGCGTATCCGAACAGCGGTTTCCGCGCGAATGTCGGAATGATGGACGAAATGATGCCGAACGCCGGGAGGATAAGAATGTAAACCTCGGGGTGCCCGAAGAACCAGAACACGTGCTGGAACAACACCGGATCGCCGCCGCCGGCGGCATTGAAGAACGTCGTG
Source organism: Aromatoleum sp. (assembly GCA_010365205.1). Taxonomy (GTDB): domain Bacteria; phylum Pseudomonadota; class Gammaproteobacteria; order Burkholderiales; family Casimicrobiaceae; genus CAIWHR01. The sequence goes on from JAAFGU010000161.1 coordinate 3,492, forward strand.
CCGAAGTGCCGGTCGGTCAGCAGCATCGTCACCGCGCCGGCGAGCACCGGCATCACCGCGACCAGGAGGTAGGCCGTGATCAGCCACGTCCAGCAGAACAGCGGCATCTTCATCAGCGTCATGCCCGGCGCGCGCAGGTTGAGGATCGTCGTGATGATGTTGATCGACCCCATGATCGACGACGCGCCCATGATGTGGATCGCGAAGATCGTCAGGTCCATCCCCATGCCCGCCTGCGTCGACAGCGGCGGATACAGCGTCCAGCCGCCGGCCGCCGCGCCGCCGGGCACGAAGAACGACACCCCCAGCAGGATCACCGCCGGCGGGAGCAACCAGAAGCTCCAGTTGTTCATCCGCGCAAAGGCCATGTCCGGCGCGCCGATCAGCATCGGGATCATCCAGTTCGCGAATCCGACCGCCGCCGGCATGATCGCGCCGAAGATCATGATGAGGCCGTGCAGCGTCGTCATCGAGTTGAAGAACTCGGGATGGACGATCTGCAAGCCGGGCTCGAACAGCTCGGCGCGGATCGTCAGCGCCATGATGCCGCCGACGAAGAACATGATCAGCGAGAAGCACAGGTACAGCGTGCCGATGTCCTTGTGATTGGTCGTCGTGACCCAGCGCATGATTCCGCCGTGGGGGCCGTGCGCGTGGTCGTCGTGCGCGTGCGGCGGTTCCTCTGCGTGGCCGGTGGCGTGGTCGTGCGGAATGCTGCTCATCTCGGTGTCTCCAGGAGGATTCGCTCGAACCCTATTGCCGGGCCGTCTTGATCAGCGCCGGCCCGATCGATTCGCCGGTATGGTTGCCCCAGCTGTTGCGCGTGTAGGTGATGACCGCGGCGAGGTCGGTGTCGGACAGCTGCTTCCACGACACCATCGCCGTGCCGGGTCTGCCGTTGAGCAGCAGCGCGACCTGCGCGGCCTCCGGCCCGTTGACTATCTTCGAGCCGTCCAGCGCCGGAAACGCGCCCGGGACGCCCTTGCCGTTCGCCTGGTGGCAGGCCGCGCAATTGGACGCGAACACCTTCTCGCCGCGCGCGATCAGGTCTTTCGGATCCCAGACTTTGTTCGGGTCGTCGCCGGCCGCGGCGGCGTTCTGCTTCTGCGCGCTCACCCACGCCGCGTAGTCGCCTTTCGACTTGACCTCGACGACGATCGGCATGAAGCCGTGCTCCTTGCCGCAGAGCTCCGCGCACTGGCCGCGATAGATGCCGGGCTTGTCGGCCCTGAACCACGTGTCGCGAACGAATCCGGGAATCGCATCCTGCTTGACGCCGAAGGCCGGAACCCACCAGGAATGGATGACGTCGTTCGCGGTGATGAGGAGGCGGACCTTGGTGTCGACCGGCACCACCATCGGTTTGTCGACTTCGAGCAGGTAGTGCTCTCCCTTGGGTGCGCGGTTTTCGATCTGCGCCAGCGGCGTCGTCAGGTTCGAGTAGAAGCCGAATCCTTCCTGCAGGTAGTCGTAGCTCCACTTCCACTGATAGCCGGTGACCTTGACCGTCAGGCCGGGTCCGGTCGTGTCCTTCATCGCCAGGATCGTCTTCGTGGCCGGGAAGGCCATGAACAACAGGATCAGGAAAGGGATCACCGTCCAGATGATCTCGACCGTGGTGTTTTCGTGGAACTGGTGCGCCTTGTGCCCGACCGACCGGCGGTGCTTGAAGATCGAGTAGAACATCACGCCGAACACGGCGACGAAGATGACGACGCAGACCCAGAAGATGAACGCGTGCAGGTCGTACATCTGCTGCGCCACCGGCGTCACCGGCGTCTGCAGATTCCACTCCAGCGCCGCCAGCGCCGTGCCAGGGCCCAGCAGCATGGCGGCGAAGGCCGTCCGCAAGTGCCGATGACCGGCCCGGTTACCCGTCTTGTTGCGCACCATGCTTCCCTCGATCGCGTTTCAGATTCAAGCGGCTGCGCTTTAGCGTCGCGCCGTTGTTGGTCGACACTGCGGCGCCGGACGCGGGCGTTCGACGATCACGCGGTCCCCGCTGGCGGTCAGCCGTTCCCGGTGCTCGGCGCGGCGCTCGATGCAGCGGAACGCCCACGCCAACACGCCGATTTCAAGCATGGAAACGGTAAGACGAGCCACGCGCCGACTGCCGCGAATCGACGCAATGCGGGATCTACGGCCAACGGCGGCGGTTCGGCGGCCGGCGTCCGCTCGTTCTCCGCGAACCGCCACTGCCGGCAATGCCATCGACGAGCCAAAACATCGATCGCGCGCTCGTTTGTTGCTGGTGCCGCCCGGTGATGTCGCAAAAAGCGCAAAAGTTTAACATGGATCGTCATCCCCGCGGTGGACACAGGCACTCGGGTTCCGCGCGACGCGCCGGCGCTTGCGCCGAAAGTCTCCGCTCACCCCCCGCGCCTGGCGATTCACTGCGGCGTCGACGTCTGCATGTCCAGGCGCAACGCGGTGAGCGCGCGCGGATCGATTGCGGCGGCGGCACCGGCCTGCCACGGCAGATCGGCGACCAGCGGCGCGGGCAGGAGCGACGCGAGCGCCGCGACGTTCGCGTCGGCCTCGTGCATCGACGGATCG
>JAAFGU010000162.1 GCA_010365205.1 Aromatoleum sp.
AATCCGTGACGTCTGCAGCGGCGATCCGGCGCGCGCTCTCGGCCGGACGGGCGGGCCGCAGGCGTCGCGGCGCCGGGGTCGGGCGTAGAATCGACTCCCCGCCGCAGCCTCGAAGCGGAACCGAGGAGCCTACATTGGACGAGCAACTGCGCATTGCCGCGCTGGAATACCATCGCGTGCCGACCTACGGCAAGATTTCGGTCACGCCCACCAAGAGCCTGCTCAATCAGCGCGATCTCGCACTCGCCTACTCGCCCGGCGTGGCGGCCGCCTGCGATGCGATCGTTGCCGATCCGGCCGAAGCGCGAACGCTGACCTCGCGCGGCAATCTGGTGGCCGTCATCACCAACGGCACGGCGGTGCTCGGTCTCGGCAACATCGGCCCGCTGGCCGGCAAGCCGGTGATGGAAGGCAAGGCGTGCCTGTTCAAGAAATTCGCCGGGATCGACGTCTTCGACATCGAGATCGCCGAAAACGATCCGGAGGAACTGGTCAAGACGATCGCGCGGCTCGAGCCGACGTTCGGCGGCATCAACCTAGAGGACATCAAGGCGCCGGACTGCTTTTACGTCGAAAGGAAGCTCCGGGAACGAATGAAGATCCCGGTCTTCCACGACGACCAGCACGGCACGGCGATCGTCGCGAGCGCGGCGATCCTGAACGCGCTGAAGGTCGTGGACAAGGACATCGCGAAGGTCAAGCTCGTATGCTCGGGCGCGGGCGCCGCGGCGATCGCCTGCCTCGACCTGATGATCGGCCTCGGGCTGAAACGCGAGAACGTCGTCGTATGCGACAGCAAGGGCGTGATCTTCGCCGGCCGCGAGAAGCCGATGGAAGAGAACAAGGCGCGTTACGCGCGCGACACCAAGGCCCGAACGCTGACCGACGCGATCGCCGGCGCCGACGTGTTTCTCGGCCTCTCGGGCCCGCGCGTGTTGACGCAGGACATGGTGAAGGCGATGGCGCGCGATCCGTTGATCCTCGCGCTGGCCAATCCGGAGCCGGAAATCCTGCCGGAACTGGCGAAGGCCGTGCGTCCGGATGCGATCATCGCCACCGGCCGCTCGGATTACCCGAACCAGGTTAATAACGTGCTCTGTTTTCCGTTCATCTTCCGGGGCGCGCTGGACGTGGGCGCGACGACGATCACCGAGGAAATGAAGCTCGCCTGCGTGCGCGCCATCGCGGCGCTCGCCCATGCCGAGCAGTCCGACATCGTCGCGCAGGCGTACACCGGTGAGGCGCTGTCATTCGGGCGCGAATACCTGATTCCGAGGCCGTTCGACCCGCGCCTGATGGTTATCGTGCCGCCGGCCGTTGCCAAGGCGGCGATGGACAGCGGCGTCGCCACCCGGCCGATCGCCGATTTCGACGCGTATCGCGAACGCCTGTCGCAGTTCATCTACCACTCCAGCCTGATCATGAAGCCGGTATTCGCAGGCGCGAAACGTGCGCCCAAGCGCGTCGCCTACGCCGAAGGCGAAGAGGAGCGCGTGCTCCGCGCGGTGCAGGTGGTCGTCGACGAGGGCCTCGCGAAGCCGGTTCTGATCGGGCGGCCGGAGGTGATCGCCGCGCGCATCGAGAAATTCGGCCTGCGTCTTGCCGTCGGCCGGGATTTCGAACTCATCAACATCAACAGCGACCCTCGCTACCGCGCCTACTGGCAGCTCTACTATCAGCTGATGGGCCGCAACGGCATCTCGCCGGAGGACGCGAAGGAAGCCGTGCTGCGCAAGCCGTCGCTGATCGGCACGCTGCTGCTGCGGCTGGGCGACTGCGATGCGTTGCTCTGCGGCACGGTCGGCAAATACCACGCGCACCTGCGCCATGTCGCCGACGTGATCGGGCAGAGTCCCGACGCGCAGGTGTTCGCCGCGATGAACGGGCTGCTGCTGCACGATCGCACGGTGTTCATCTGCGACACTTACGTGAATCGCAACCCCACCGCGGAACAGCTGGTCGAGATCACGCTGCTGGCGGCCGACGCGATCCGCCGGTTCGGCCTCGTCCCCAAGGTCGCGCTGCTGTCCCACTCCAATTTCGGCAGCGACGATTCGAAGTCGGCACGCAAGATGCGCGAGGCGCGACGCCTGCTGGTCGAACGGGCTCCAGGGCTCGAAGTCGACGGCGAAATGCACGGCGACGCGGCGCTGTCCGAGGCGATCCGCCACCGCGTCCATCCGGATACGACGTTGAAGGGAGCAGCCAATCTGCTGATCATGCCCAACGTCGATGCCGCCAACATCTCGTTCAATCTGCTCAAGATCACCGGCGGCGAGGGGGTGACGATCGGGCCGATCCTGCTGGGCGCGCAGAAGACCGTGCATATCGCCACGCCGTCGGCGACGGTGCGGCGGCTGGTCAATCTCACCGCCCTGGCCGTGGTCGGCGTGGCGGGAACGTCGGGCTGATCGAACGCGCGGACCGTCGGGGGCGAGAGGCTCGCGGGTCGCGATCCGTTTCAACGCGGCATCGCGATCGCGGGCATCGAGCGCCGACGTCGTCAACTCGATGGGCTGTCCGCGACCTGGGGGAAGCGAGCAATGACCATCCGTGGGCGCGGCGACCGGTTGCCCTCGCTCGCCGGCGCCGGGGCTCTGTTACATTCGGGCGCTATGAGCGCACGGCCGAATCAGCGCCGCCTGTCGGTAAGGGACATGGAGGCGATCCTCGCGGTCACCAGCAAGCTGGCGGCCCCGTTCGACCTGATGACGATGCTGTCCGAAGTCGTGAGCGCCGCCAAGCAGGTTCTCCAGGCCGAACGCGGCTCGGTGTGGCTGTATGACCCGACGACGGACCAGCTGGTCCTCGAGATCGCGACCGGCATCGCGCCGGTGCGCGTCTCGGCGGGCGCGGGGCTCGCGGGAGCCTGCGCGCGCGACCGCCGGATCATCAACGTGCCCGACTGCTATGCCGACGAGCGTTTCAATCCGGAAGTGGACCGGCGTTCCGGCTATCGAACGCGCTGCATGCTGACGCTGCCGCTGGTCGACCACAAGGACGTCCTGGTCGGGGTGATGCAGGTCCTGAACAAGGCGGACGGTGCCTTCGACGTGAACGACGAGGAACTTGCCGCGGCGCTGGCTGCGCAGTGCGCGGTCGCGCTCCAGCGGGTGCGCATGACCGAGGCCCTGATCGAGGGCGAGAAGATGCGCCAGGAGCTCGAAATGGCGCGCGTGGTGCAGATGAGCACGCTCCCCGCCACGATGCCCTCGCTCCCCGGCTACGACCTGTACGGAACGTTCCAGCCCGCCAGCCTCACGGGCGGCGACACCTTTGACTTGTCGTTGATCGATCAGGGCCTGTTGACGGTGCTCGGCGATGCCACGGGCCACGGCATTGCCCCGGCGCTGTCGGTGACGCAGATGCACGCGATGCTGCGCATGGCGTTCCGGCTGGGCGCTGACCTCGAAACCGCGTTCACGCAGGTGAACAACCAGCTCGCGGAAACGCTCGCCGACGATCGGTTCATCACCGCGTTCATCGGGCTCCTGGACCCCTCCACCCACCGCATGCGTTTCCATAGCGGCGGCCAGGCGCCGATCCTGCATTTCCAGGCGGCCACCGGGGCCTGCGCGCGCCACAACCCCACCAGCTTCCCGCTGGCGGCCATGCCGGTGAAGTCCCTGCGGCCGGCGGTGGACCTGGAAATGCGGCCGGGCGACATCCTGGTTCTTCTCTCGGACGGCATTTACGAGTACCACGACGCCCGCAACGAGCAGTTCGGGGAGCGGCGCGTCGAGGAGATCCTGCGGACCCACCACGGCAAGCCCATGGCCGAGCTGTCGGCCATCCTGCTCGACGCCGTCCGCGTCTTCGCCGATGGCGCGCCGCAGGAAGACGACATGACGGTCGTCCTGGTGAAGCGCGCGGCGCAGGGTAGCGCGTACCGGAGTTTCCGCCGCAGCTTCGGATCGCTCCAAGACATCTTCGCGTACACCTCGGAATTCTTCGCCGGGCAGCAGGTCGACGCCGGGCTTCTGCCCACCGTCGACCTGACGGTGGAAGAGCTGTTCACAAACATGGTCAAATACAGTCCCACCGGCGACGCCGGGGTGCGCATCGACATGGCGACGATCGCCGGGGGCGTCGAAGTGACGCTGACGGATTATGATGTCGAGCGCTTCGACGTCACCCAGGCGCCCGACGCTGACGTCAACCTGCCGATCGAACAGCGCCGCCCGGGAGGACTGGGGCTGCACCTGATCCGGCGGCTGGTGGACTCGATCGGCTACGAGTATTCGCCGGAAAACCGGCAGAGCCGGATCACGTTCCGCAAGACGCTGGCGGGGCAGAGGCGTCCCGGCGACGCGGCGGACAAGGGGGCAGAGGATGCTTGCGATTGAGTTTGGGGCGGACGGCGCCGTCGTCGTCGCCGGCCGGCTGGATGCCGCCCAGTGCCCGGCAGCCCAGTCGTTCCTCGACGGCGTACAGGGGGCGGTTACGCTCGACTGCAGCCAGCTGGAGTACATTTCCAGCGCCGGCCTCGGCGTGCTTCTGAAGACGCAGAAGCGGCTGCTGGCCTCGGCCGGCAAGCTGCGGCTGACGGGGGTCAACCGCCACCTGCAGGACATCTTCCTGTATTCGGGTTTCGACCAGATCTTCGAAATCGAGCCCGCCCGTTGATCGCCGCGCCAACTTTTCCGACCGCCGCGTGTAATTGTGGACAATGACACCGATAAAGCGTTGGTGGACCGCTTCCGAAATGGCGATCGGGCCGCCTTCACAGAGCTGGTGATCCGGTATCAGAAGCCGATCTACAACGCCGCATTCTGGGTGTTGCGCAGTACCGAGGACGCGCGCGACATCTCCCAGATCGTGTTCCTCAAGGTTGCCGAGCGGCTGGATGATTACGACCCGAAGTACAAGTTCTTCAGCTGGATCTACCGCATCGCGGTCAACGAATCGCTCAATCTGCTGCGCCGGAACGGTTGGGAACAGGAGCTGGACGACGAAATCGACCTTCCGGGCAAAGAGAGCGCCGATCCGGAATGGCAGGTCGGCGAGGCGGAAGTTTCCAGACGGATACAGAGCGCATTGATGAGCATGACGACAAACGACCGGATGGTGCTGACGCTGAGGCACTTTTCCGAATGCAGCTACCAGGAGATCGGACAGATTCTGGAACTGGACGAAAAGACGGTGAAATCCCGCCTGTTCGAGGCGCGGCACCGCTTACGAGGCCTGCTGAAGGATTTGCGAGCGAACTGACATGAACCACTCCGAATACACACCATTGATGCATGCGGTCCTGGACGGGGAGGCCACGCCGGACGGGGCCCGAGAGCTGGACCGCCTTCTGGCCGCCGATCCCGCGGCCCGTGCGCAGTTCGACGATCTCAAGCGGCTGTTCGACGAACTCTCGCGGGTGCCGCAGGAGCATATGCCGGAGGGGCTGCTGGCTGCCGTGATGGCCAGCGTCCCGCAGCGGCAGGCGCGGCGGGGCGTGGTCCACCAACTATTCTCGTGGCCGCGTGTAATTAGGCATAATTCCACGGAAGCTTCGGGCACAATCCCGGGGAAAGCAGCAACGGTCCACCGGGTCTCCCAGCGAGACCCACATTTCAGGGGTAAAGACATGAGCGAGCAGCAAAGCGGTTCCTTCGGCAATCGTAAGGTGTGGATCGGCGCCGGCATCGCCGCAGCGGCTGCGGTCCTCGCGGTCTCCTTCGGAATCGACTTTCCGCCCGGAGGGACGGACACGGCCGGTACGATCGTGCCGGCGCAGCGGTATCGTGCTCCCCAGACGACGACTGATGACGTCAAGCTCGGGGGTCAGTCCGGCGGTCAGTCCGGATCGATTCCGACAGACACCGGAGCAGCTGGTGCCAATGCAGGCGGCGCGAACGCCGGTGGCGCGAATGCAGGCGGCGCGAACGCCGGTGGCGCGAATGCAGGCGGTGCTAATGCAGGCGGTGCTAATGCAGGCGGTGCTAATGCAGGCGGCGCGAATGCAGGCGGCGCGAATGCAGGCGGCGCGAATGCAGGCGGCGCGAATGCAGGCGGCGCGAATGCAGGCGGC
>JAAFGU010000163.1 GCA_010365205.1 Aromatoleum sp.
CCCCCCCGACAGATCAGTTGATTTAGTCGGAAGATTGGCATTGCTGGTGCACGCCGAATGAAAAGGTACGGATACCGGCAGCCGGTCAGACCATGAGGAAGTGGTCGCCGCGACGAGGCACTGAGAACGATGTCGCAGTTCGTGCGTGAAAGAAAACTGGCGCGGCGCCAAAGGTGGCCAAGCCATTGATCGGACCCGGTCGGCCTGCCATGCGGCCGATTATGAGTCATTTCTGAAGTCCGCCACGATCGTCGGCGCGACGTGGTCAAGCGAGATCCATGCAGCAGACAGCAACCTAGAACCACTTGATGAGGGGAGCGAAACGTGATTATCGCCTTTGCAAATAACCAGGTGATGGTGGCCAACAACTCGATTACGACTATCATCTACACGGATCCGGTCCCAATGGGGAAAAACGACCGGCTTACGTGCCACATCAACGTCGAATACATGTTCAATTCGGCGGCGCCGGGACTCAAGTACGTCGGAGAATTCAGCCTGAATGGCTCCGATTGGCTGCCCAACCTCTCGGTGTCGGATAGCGTGAATGCGCCCGTTCAGAAGTCTTTGGCCCCCGTCATCTCACCCGCCGCATTCGTGCGCTTCAGGTTCGAGTTTACCCCGGGTGCTGCCGTCGTCGGCGCCGTCAATTTCGATCTGCATGTCGACTTGGATCACTCATAGCTGGCGATGGAAGCGCCAGGCCCGGGCCGCTCAACGCGCTTGGGGCCAAATGGCATGAAGTTAGCAATCTGCAGTGTCGATCGCCAGGAAAACTCGGCAAAGAAGGTATCGGAATAGGACGCAGGAGCGTGTGTCATGGACAGTCGCTTGTTTGAGCCAGATCTCCAACCCTGGCAACTCGGGCTCGACGCCGGCACGTCGCAACTCTACCGGATCGTTCGGTCTCCGAACGACGCTACGACCGGCGTGGTAGCTACGAATCGCGCAATCGATCCCAGCGGAGCATCGGTCTTCGGAGCAATGACGCCCGCAGGCTACGCTAGATCACTTGAATTGTCACAGCAACTGTTGGGTGCAGGGCATGGGGCCACGCCAGGCGCCCACACTGCCAGCATCGCAGGATTTCACTGGTGGGGATACAGCTATTACATCTCGAAGGAAACCGTCGAAGATCTGAAGGCCGCGCTTGAGGCGGCAGCAGAGGAGCTCGCGGCGAACCCTGAGGCGGCTTCCGCCGCAGTCGCCGCCATTCTTGTCGCGCACGGCGTGACCGGGGGTATTTCCTCTGCAATTGCGGTTGTGATCGCGGCCCTCATCGCAGAGATGATTCTCGCCGAGTCATGCAATGGCGTAAACTTGAACATCCCATTCATTGGGCCTCCGAATTTCTCGTCAGCATGATCTGACTCCGAATCGCTGCCTCGTTTGTCACTGGCACGGCCCGTCCATCGTGGAGGAACGTCGGGCCCATATTCGGGCTCGGCGACTTCGTTGCGTCCATCGCCAAGGGGTGCTACGCTTGGTGTTTCACGGGAGCGAAATGCTGCAGTACGTTCGTGCCGCGGGAGCCGTCGTCGCCCTATTGGCTGCGAGTTGCTCGGAGGCAGCCGCGCCGAACGAGAACGCAGGTTCGGCGGTCGCGATCACTCCCGGTGACATCAGGGCCGTGCTGACTGACCTACGACGATGGGATGCTGCGACCGACGCTCTGCGTCGCGCGGCAGGAGCGGAGGTCCCGCGTCGGGTGTCTGACTTCGTGCCGTTGCGCTTCGAGAAGTTCTCTTGCGGGGGAGCGGCGCAGGAGGTCGCGATCTACCGCCACGCGCGCACTGAGATGGAATTCGTCCTGGTGCCTGGCGGTACGTTCACGCAGGGAGCGAATGAGATCGATAGTGCAGCGCCTGCGCACTCGGTGACGCTGACCAAGCCGTTTCTGATCGCGCGGACGGTCTGCACGCAGTCGGTCTACGAGCGCGTCATGGGCGCCAATCCATCCCATTCCAAGGGACCGAGTCTCCCGGCCGAGAGTATGCCGTTCGGCGACGCGACGTCGTTCTGCGAGAAGGCAGGACTCACACTGCCGACGGAAGCGCAATGGGAGTATGCATGCCGCGCAGGTACGGCGTCGCCGTGGAACTTCGGCGACAAGGAGAGCGACCTGACGACCTACGCGTGGTACTCCGCGAACGCGGAGGGTCACACGCATCCCGTCGCCGAGAAGCCGCCCAACGCACTCGGGCTGTACGACATGCATGGCAACGTCTGGCAGATGTGTGCGGACTGGCATCGCAAGTACGGTCCGGACCCGATCTCGGACCCGGCCAATTCGTCCGGGTCCGGCATCGTCCGCGTCTACCGCGGTGGAGCTTGGAACTCTCCCGCGGAGAACACTCGTGCCGCCGTGCGCGCTGGCGGTCCGGTCAAACTCGGGCGGGACTTCACCGGATTTCGACCGGTCCGAATCGTCGAGTTGTGAGCCGGCGTCTGTCGACGCCGTTCACCCCTCCCGCACCCCGGCGAACCGCCACGTCGCGTCCGCGTCGCGGCGGAATCGGTACGTCTGCCGTCCCATCTCCGTGTCCTCGGGCGGCGCCCACGGGAGATGCGGACGCCAGAGCACGACCACGTCGGCGTACGCGAGCCGTGTGGTGCCCTGCGGGATGCACACGGCCGCGGTGTACGAGCCGCGGTGGCGCTTGACGTGCGGGTGCGTGCCGGCAAACCGCCAGCCGCGATCGTCGCGGTTGCGTTCCCACGCGAGGAAGAGCGTCGCCTGCTCGTCGGGATGCAGGCCCGCGCGCTTGCCCGGGACGCGCGCGAACGCGACGAGCAGATGGCGCGGCGACGGGTCGAGCCCGCCGAGCTTCTCGACGTCGGCCAGCACCTGCCGGACGGCGACCTGCCACATCTCGCGGTCGTCGCCGCCTCGCAGTTCCGGGGCGATCCGGGCCAGGATCTCGCCGCTCGTCTCGGTCATCTCGGTCGTGTCCTTCACGGTGGGCCTCCGGCGCTCGTCTGGAACGTTCATCGGCCACGGAGGGTTCGACGAACGGCCGGGTGCGATTCGGAAGCACCGTCCCCGTCAGTCCGCGACGTCCGGCTCGACGAACGAGAACGCGATCTCCGGCAGCGCCGCGCGCACCGCGGCCTCCGCGTCGTTCAGCCGGTCGACGAGACGGCGCGCGTCCCTCTCGTCGTCGGGCAGCTTCACCTTGATCGCGAGCATCACCTTGTGCGGGCCCGTCCACACGGCGATCAGCCGGAAGACGTCGAACCCGCGGTCCTTCCAGATGCGGCGGATCTGCGCGCGCATCTCCTCGTCCACGGAGAAGCCGACGATGAGCCGCCGGATCTGCGCGCCGACGAAGAGCGCCACCGCGAGGAGCACGAGTCCGACGCCGATGGAGCCGGCGGCGTCGAACGCGGTGTGGTGCGTGACGAGCGCCAGCACGACCGACGTCAGCGCGAGCGCGAGGCCGACGAGCGCCGCGAGGTCCTCGAACGTGACGACGAGGAGGTCCACGTCGCCGGTGGTGCGCGCCCACTCGAGGAAGGGGCGGTCCTTCTTCGCGTCGCGCACCGCCGACCACGCCGCGCGGAAGCTCATCGCCTCGAGCACGAACGAGAAGAGCAGGACGCCGACGGCCCACTGAACGTGGTCGAGTTCGTGCGGATCGATCAGCTTGTGGATGCCCTCGTAGACCGAGAACACGCCGCCGAGCGAGAAGAGCAGCACCGCGACGAGCATCCCCCAGAAGTACGCCTCGCGGCCGTAGCCGAGCGGGTGCGCGTCGGTCGGCGCCTTCTTCGCGCGTGCGGCGCCGACGAGCAGGAGAGTCTGATTGCCGCAGTCGGCCGAGCTGTGGATCGCCTCTGCCATCATGGCGCCGGAGCCCGTCAGGAACGCGGCCGCGAACTTCGCCGCGGCGATGCCGCCGTTGGCGAGCAGAGCGAGGATGACGACCTTCTTCGAGCCGCCGTGGGACATGCGGGCACGTTCCGCCCGCGGACGCGCGCGTGTCCAACTTGTTCCGGCTCGGCGCGCCGGGCATCATCGCCCGTTTCGTCGCCCGGCCACCCAGGAGACTCCGCGTGAGCACCCCTCAAGGGTTCGTGTTCGAGATCCCCCCGCGCCTCACCGTCCTCGACGAGGAGGGCGTGCTCGTCGCGGGCAAGTCGCCGCCGATGCCGGACGCGAAGGCGTGCGAGCTCTACCGCCACATGCTGCGCGCGCGCCTCTTCGACGACCGCCTGCTGAAGCTCCAGCGCCAGGGCCGCATCGGTACCTTCGCGCCGAGTTTCGGCCAGGAGGCGTGTCAGGTCGGCTCGCTCGCGGCGCTCACGGCGAAGGACTGGTTCGTGCCGAGCTTCCGCGAGATGGCGGGGGCGCTCTACCGCGGCGCGCCGATGAAGTCGGTGCTGCTGTACGCGATGGGCTACGAGGAGGGCTCGATCGTGCCCGAGGGTGCCCGCGACCTGCCGGTGTCGATCCCCGTCGGCGGCCAGTCGGCGCACGCGGTCGGTCTCGCGTGGGCGATGAAGCTGCAGAAGGATCCCGGCATCGCCATCTGCTACTTCGGCGACGGCGCCACGAGCGAGGGCATCGTCTACGAGTCGATGAACTTCGCCGGCGTGCTGCGTCTGCCGACGATCTTCTTCTGCCAGAACAACCAGTGGGCGATCTCGACGCCGCGCCGCCTCCAGACGGCGTCGGAGACGATCGCGCAGAAGGCGATCGCGGCGGGCATCGAGGCGCGTCAGGTGGACGGCAACGATCTCTTCGCCGTCTACCAGGCCACGAAGGACGCCGCGGAGCTCGCGCGCTCCACGGGCATGTCGACGCTGATCGAGGCGATCACGTTCCGGCGCGGCGTGCACACCACCGCCGACGACCCGAGCGTCTACCGCACCAAGACCGAGGAAGAGGCGTGGGCGAAGCGCGACCCGATCGACCGCATGCGGAAGTTCCTCACCGTGAAGGGCGCGTGGAGCGACGCGAAGCAGGGCAAGGCCGAAGAGGAGATCAACGCGGAGATCCAGCAGGCGATCGCCGACGCCGAGGCGTTCCGCCAGGCCGGACCGAGTCCGCTGATGATGTTCGACCACACGTTCTCGTACATGCCGCCGTATCTGAAGCGCCAGCGCGACGAGGCGGAGCGCGCGTTCACCGGCCGCGACGTGATGGTCGGCGTCTCCACCAAGAAGCAGGGCCAGGGCAGTTCGGCCGTGGTCGGCGAACTCGAAGAGGCAAAGGACTGATGGCCACAGCAACCGGCACCAACCGCATCACCATGGTCCAGGCGCTCAACCAGGCGCTGGCCGAGGAGATGGAACGCGACCCGACGATCATCCTGCTCGGCGAGGACGTCGGCGTGGACGGCGGCGTCTTCCGCGTGACGCAGGGACTCCAGGCGAGGTTCGGCGCCGACCGCGTCGTCGACACGCCGCTCGCGGAATCGGCGATCGCCGGCACCGCCGTCGGTCTCGCGCTCGGCGGCATGCGGCCCGTCATGGAGGTGCAGTTCTCGGGGTTCATGAACTTCGCGTTCGAGCAGCTCCAGCCGCACGTCTCGCGTTTCCGCCAGCGCACCTGCGGCGGCCGCGCGATGCGCGTCGTCTGCCGCGCGCCGTCGGGCGGCGGCATCCGTGCCCTCGAGCACCACAGCGAGAGCGAAGAGGCGATGTACCTGAACACGCCGGGCTTCATCGTGATGATGCCGTCGGGTCCGCGCAACGCATACGGCCTCATGAAAGCGGCCGTCCGCTCCGACGATCCGGTGATCTTCTTCGAGCCGAAGAGCGTGTACCGCGCAGTGAAGGAGGAGGTGCCGGTCAACGGCGACCCGATCGATGTCGGCCACGCGGAGATCCCGCAGGCGGGCACCGATGTGACCGTCGTGACGTGGGGCGCCATGGTCAAGCGCACGATGGACGCGATCGCCGGACACGCGGCGTCGATCGAGGTCGTCGATCTCTTGACGCTCAAGCCGATG
>JAAFGU010000164.1:0-1332 GCA_010365205.1 Aromatoleum sp.
CAGCGTCAACGGAATCGCCCAGCGCATCCAGCCCGGCCGATTGTTCTCGGTGACGGGCAGTTCGCCGATCGACGGCGCGGTGGGCTGCAGCGTCGGTGCCTCCAGCGTCGGCGCGGCGGTGGAACTCTGCAACGCGGCAACGACGGCGTCGACATCGATCCGCAGCAGCCTAGCGTAATTGCGGATGAAGCCGCGGACAAACGTTCTGCCCGGCAGCACAGCGAAATCGCCTTCTTCGAGCGCGCGCACCTGTCGCGGCGCGAGCTTGAGTTGCTGGGCGATCGCGTCGATCGTCAGTCCCGCGTCCTCGCGCGCCTGCCGCAGCATCGCACCCGCAGTCGCCGGGGCTGCCGCATCCGGCGCAGTGTCGCCGGCGGAGTGTGGGTTCTGATCGGTCACTCGCAATTCCCGGTGGGGATGGCTTTGGTTTCGGCCGATTCGGGGAAACGGTTGCGCAGCTGCGAGCTGTACGACAATTCCGCCTGACGATCGCCCAGCTTGCGCTCGACGCACATCCCGAGGTAAAGCGCTTCCGGCGGCGGAGCGGTCTGCAGCATGACCGGGCGCAGGTAGCCGCGCGCGTCCGCCAGACGCGACTCCTTGTATGCGATGAACGCCAGGCCGTACGCGGCGGTCGGGTTGTTCGGCGATGCGGCGAGCGCCCGTCGATAGAAGTTCTGCGCGGCGGCGGTGTCACCGAACGACGCGCTGCATTTGCCGGCGTTGATCAGTGCATTCTCCGGAGTCCGGTACAGCGGGTTGCGCGCCGCCTGCTCGAATTCGGCGATCGACTCGCGGGCGCGGTCGGTCGAGCAAAGGAACCAGCCCCAGTTGTGACGGAAGTCGGAATCCTGCGGCGCCAGCGCGAGCGCCCGCTGAAAGCTCTGTTCGGCTTGGCGGTTGTCGCCCATCGTCGCGTAGACAAGACCGAAGACGTTGTAGGTCTTGGCATTGGAGGGGTCGAGCCCCACCGCTTCGTTGAGTTCCTCCAGCGCGATGTCCATCCGCCCGCGTTCGTAGTAGCCCTCGGCCAGGTCGGTGTGGATCTGTGCGCGGTCGCGCGGGCTCACCACTTGCGGGGTGACCGGAGGAGGCGGCTCGGGCTGCTGCGGCGACGACGATTTCGGCGCCGACGAACACGCGGCAAAGAGCGCGACCAGGCAGAGCGCGGGGGCAAGGAGCAGGCGGATCATGGGCGCGTCCGGGGACGTACGGCACTCAATGCGAAACGGTCGGCGCTGGCGCGCGGACCAGCTGGGTGACCCCGCGCCTGGTGCGGTCCTGGACGCGGCCGGCGAGCTGGCCGCAGGCGGCGGCGATGTCGTCGCCACG
>JAAFGU010000164.1:1353-7220 GCA_010365205.1 Aromatoleum sp.
ATCCGGCGTCCATCAGCGTCTTCCGGAACGCGACGATCCGCGCCCGCGGGCTGACGGTGAATTCCGTGCCGGGGAACGGATTGAACGGGATCAGGTTGAGCTTGCACGGTACGGCGCGCAACAGCGTCGCGAGCGCGCGCGCATGCTGCGGCTGGTCGTTGACGCCGTCGAGCATCACGTATTCGAACGTGATGAAGTTGCGTGGCGCACGCGCAAGGTAGCGATTACAGGCGGCGAACAACTGGGCCAGCGGATATTTGCGATTGATCGGCACCAGCCGGTCGCGCAGCGCGTCATCGGGCGCATGCAGGCTGACGGCGAGCGCCACCGGGCACGCGTCGCGCAGGCGGTCGAGCGCCGGAACGATCCCGGATGTCGACAACGTGACCCGCCGGCGCGACAGGCCGTACGCGTTGTCGTCGAGGAACACGCGGAGTGCGACGACCACATTGTCGAAGTTCGCCAGTGGTTCGCCCATGCCCATCAACACGACGTTGGTGATCGGCGCGCGCCCCTGCTCGACCCACGGCGCGGTGACGCCATCGGCCAGCAGCGCGCGATTCGCATGCCAAAGCTGGCCGACGATCTCGGCGGCGGTGAGGTTGCGATTGAAACCCTGCTTGCCGGTCGAGCAGAACGCGCAGTCGAGCGCACAGCCCGCTTGCGACGAGACGCACAATGTCCCGCGGTCGTCCTCGGGGATGTAGACGGCCTCGATGGCGTTGCCGTTGCCGACGTCGAGCAGCCACTTGCGCGTGCCGTCGGCGGCCGTCGAATCGCTGATCACCGTCGGCCCGCGGATTTCCGCGACGGCGGTGAGCCTTTCGCGCAGCGCCTTCGACAGCTCGCTCATCGCCCCGACGTCGTCGACGAGACGCTGATGGACCCAGCGCGAGACCTGTTTCGCCCGAAACGGTTTCTCGCCCAGTTCGGCGAAGAATCGGTCGAGGCCGGCGGCGTCGAGGTCGAGGAGGTTGACCATGCGCGGGAGAATGCAGGAGGCGGCGGAAGGTGGCGGGTGCGGCAAGTGGCCGTGGCTGGCGGCCTAGCGGCGGTAGACGGCGAGCGTCGGGAAAAAGTACGCGACTTCGGCGTTTGCCGTGTCCGGACCGTCGGAGCCATGAACCGCATTGGCGTCGATCGATGCGGCGAAGTCCGCGCGGATCGTGCCGGCGGCCGCTTTTTTCGGATCGGTCGCACCCATCAGGTCACGATTCCTGGCGATCGCGTTTTCGCCCTCGAGCGCCTGGATCATCACCGGGCCCGACGTCATGAAATCGACCAGATCCTTGAAAAAAGGGCGTTCGCGGTGAACGGCATAAAAACCTTCGGCCTCCGCCTGCGACAGCCAGCGCATCTGCGCCGCGACGATCTTGAGCCCGTTGGTCTCGAAGCGCGAGTAGATTCGTCCGATGAGATTCTTGCCCACCGCGTCGGGTTTGATGATCGAAAGCGTGCATTCGACGGCCATGCGGGCGACTCCAACGGGATAAATGCGAGTAAATTCAAAATTCTAACACGTTTTCATGCCTTTTTGGCGGGGCCCGGCGATGCTCGTGTGGTGCGGTCGCGCGCGCCATCGAGGTCCGTGGCGCTGCGTAGCGCCAGACGACGCGGGGTGCGGCCCGCGGTCGCCGGTTCCAGGCGTGCGGGGGGTCGAAGGAGGCTTCAGCGACCGCATGCGATTCCCGTCAGCGGCGGCGTCCGGTAAAACAAACGCCGGCGACAGCCCGGCGTTAGGAGGCGAGGCAGGGCGCCGCGGCGCTACATCATATGGAGCGTCTTCGGCAGCCAGATCGACATGGCGGGCCAGTACGTGACGATCACGAGGAAGACCAGCATCGTGAGGAGCCACGGCCACACCGCGATCGTGAGCTCGGTGATTCCCATCTTGGTGACGCCCGACGCCACGTAGAGGTTCAGGCCGACCGGCGGGTGGCACATTCCGACCTCCATGTTGACCACCATTATGATGCCGAAATGGACGGGGTCGATCCCGAGCTTCATCGCGACCGGGAACAGGATCGGCGCCATGATGAGCACGATCGACGAGGGCTCCATCACATTGCCGGCCAGCAGCAGCACGACGTTCACGAACAGCAGGAACGCGACGACGCCAAGGCCCTTGTCGAGCATCCACGCGGCGAGCTCCTGCGGAATCTGCTCCGAGGTCATCAGATACGAGAACATCACCGCATTGGTGATGATGTAGAGCAGCATCGCGCTCATGTTGGCCGAATCGAGCAGCACTTTCGGCGCCTTGGACAACGGCATGTCCTTGTAGACGAAGATGGCGACGAAGAACGCGTAGACGGCGCTCATCGCCGCTGCTTCGGTGGGCGTGAAGATGCCCGTATAGATGCCGCCTATGACGACAACGATGAGGAGCAGCCCCCAGATGCTGGCGCGAAAAGTCCGCCAGCGCTCGGCCCAGGTCGCGACCGGCTGCCGCGGGTAGTCGAACTTGCGTGCGCGCCACCACGTCGTGAAGCCGAGGAACATCGCGAGCAGGATCCCCGGGATGATGCCCGCGATGAACAGCGCGCCGACCGACGTGCTGGTCGCCACCGCGTACATCACCATCACGATCGACGGTGGGATCAGGATGCCCAGCGCGCCGGAGGTGGTGATCACGCCGGCGCCGAAGCGGGCGGGGAAGCCCTGCTTGACCATCGCCGGCAGGATGATCGATCCGATCGCGACGACGGTGGCCGGCGAGCTGCCGGACACCGCGGCGAAGAGGGCGCAGGCCATGACGCCGGCCAGGCCGAGCCCGCCGTACCAGTGGCCGATCATCGCGGAAGCGAAGTCGATCATCCGTCGCGCGACGCCGCCGTGGGTGAGGAAGTTGCCGGCGAGAATGAAGAACGGGATCGCCATGATCTCGAACTTCTCGATGCCGGTGAAAAGCTTGAGCGCCACGGACTGGATCGGCACGGTCGTCATCGTGAACAGATACGTGAGCACCGTGAGGCCGAGCGAGATCGATATCGGCATGCCGGTCAGCATCAGGCCGAACAGCAGGGCGAAGATGATCCACCCATTGGCGATCGGCACGCCGGCGAACATCAATAGCACCGGGATCGCGATCAAGACCGGCGGGATCAGCGCGGGCCAGCGCGGGCGCAGGGGCGCCGGGCGCGAGACGGGGGCGGCGGCGCTCATGATTTGCCCTCCTTGACCGCTGCCGGGTGCAGGTTATCGTCCATCGCGTAGACGTTGATGTCCTCGATGCCCTCGACGTGGGCGACGTCATGGTGCGGCAGTGTGCCCGTGCGCGCGAACGACCACGCGACCTGGACGAAACGGAAACACATCAGGTAGGACCCGAGCGGGATGCACAGGTAGACGATCCATTTCGGCATCTCGAGGTCGGGCGACACCGAATCCGTGTGGCCGATGTCCCAGACGAAACTCGCGCCGAGCGTTCCGACGATGGCGGTGAACGTGGCTCCGGCCAACAACCCGAACAGCACGTACAGCTTGCGGGTGTTGTCGGGCAGCTGATTGATCATCACGTCGACGCCGACGTGGATGCCGGTGCGCACGCCGTAGGCGGCGCCGAACTTGGCCATCCACACGAACATGTAGATGCACAGTTCCTGCGCCCACGTGAGGTCGATCGCCAGCAGCGCGTCCTGCACGCCCGGGATCGGCAGGCCCGCCGCGTATCGGTGCACGACGGCGACGAAGATCAGCAGCGTCGCCGCGCCCATCAGGAACGCGATCACCCACTCCTCCAAGTGGTCCAGGAATTTCATGTCCCCTCCCGTGCCGCCACGACCGCCTTGCCGCATCAATGCGATCGGCGCCGTGCATGCATACGCAACGCCATTGCCGTGGCCAACCCTTCTATCGCAACAACGCGATCAAGCGAACCCGAGTCGGCGGCCCTACGGTTTGAAGCCGGTTTCCTTGTAGACCTCGGCCAGCGTGTCCTTGCCCACACGCGACTCGTTTTCCTTGTGCACGACGACGAGCGCCTTCTTCATCGCCGACTTCTGCTCGGCCGTCAGCGTGAGAATCTCGGTCTTGCCGGTCTTGCGCACGGCCTCCAGCGCGTCGTCGTTCTCCTTCTGCGCAATGTCGTTCGCGAATTTAGTCGCGTCCTTCATCGCGCCTTCGAGCGTCGTGCGAATGTCGGCGGGCAGGCCGTCCCAGAACTTCTTGTTGACGATGACCGCGTAGCCGAGATAACCGTGGTTGGTCAGCGCCAGGTATTTCTGCACTTCCTGCATTTTCTGGGTGTAGAAATTCGAGGGCGGGTTCTCGGTGCCGTCGACGACGCCGGTCTGCAGCGCCTGGTAGACCTCGGAGAACGCCATTACCTGCGGAATCGAACCGAGCGCCTTCATCTCGTCGCCCAGCACCTTGGACGACTGAATGCGCATCTTGAGCCCCTTGTAGTCGGCGGGCATCCGGATCGGCTTGTTCGCGCTCATCACCTTGAAGCCGTTGTCCCAGTAGGCGAGGCCGACGATGCCCTTCGACTCGAGCTTCTTGAACAGCCCGGCGCCGACCGGGCCGGCAGTGACCTTGTGCAGTTCGGCGTAGTCGTCGAACATGTACGGCAGGTCGAAGACCTCGAATTCGCGCACGCCCAGCGGACCGAATTTCGCGAGCGACGGCGCCAGCATCTGCACGGAGCCGAGCTGCACTGCCTCCATCTCCTCGCCGTCCTTGAACAGCTGGCTGTTCGGATAGACCTCGACCTTGACGCGGCCCTTGGAGCGTTCCTCGGCGAGCTTCTTGAAATAGTCGGCGGCCTTGCCCTTCGGCGTGTCGACGGCGACGACATGGCTGAACTTGATGACGATCGGCTGCTGGGCGGACGCCGTGCTGGTGACCGCGAGGATCGCCGACGTGAGCGCGGCGAGCGCAAAACGGAAGTTCATGGACTCCTCCTGGATTCGAAAATCGCCTGCCAACTGCGATGTGGTTTTGAGTTGCTTTGCGCCGCGGAGGGGCCCCTTGCGATTGCGCCAAATTAGGCTCGCAACCGTCGCGGCTGTCAACCGGACTCCGCGCCCGTGGCAGCCGCCGGCGGATTGCCACGACATCGTTCGTCGACAGCGTTGCCGCCATCGGGTCGCAATGACCTCTCGACTGGACCAGACGGCACGTTTTCCGGCATCGTCGTCGTGTCGATCCGGCCGGCGACCGCCACGCGCGGCGCGAAGTGTCGACGAGCCCAATATCGACGCGCGAGTCATCGCGATCGAAGTCCTCGGCGACGGCCATTGCGCGCTCGGTTAAGACGTGACGCTGCGCGTTCGGTCGAGCGATTCAGCGTACGAGTAAATTGCGTACCGGCGTTTGATTCGCGTCAACCTATCCGGTTATGGCAGCGACGACGGACTGCACGGACGTGACCCCTCAGTCGTCTCCGCCGGCGCCGTCCGTTCCACGCGGATGCCAGCGGATGAGGTAGCCAGGGACGTCCTGGCCGGCCTGGAATCGGAGGTCGGTACCGATTCCCGGCGCGGCGGCGAGCGTGTCCCCGCAGAACACGAGTGGCAGCGACGCGCGCTCCCAGGCCGGCATCCGGGCGTTCTGCAGCAATCCCTTGAGTGCCTGCCGTGGCCGGTTGGCCGCCAGTTGAATGCGTTCGCCGCCGGTACGCCGACGCACCACCACCGGGGACTCCGCCAGCGCACCGGCGGCAATCCCTGCCCCGACAACCGGCACCCATTCGAGCATGCCATGTGGCAGGGCAAGGGCCGCTTCACCGTTCCACGTCACGGCGAACGGCCCGACCGGGGGCGCATGGACGACGACGCGACCCCGGTGAATGCCGAGTTCGAGGCCGGCATGCGCGAGCAGCACCCGCGCGTCGGGCGCGGCGCGCGTCAGTTGCGCGAGCATCG